>NZ_JBVHLW010000029.1:0-93075 GCF_055558795.1 Streptomyces sp. NPDC025618
GCCGTAGGTCGCTCCCGCCGCAGGCGGCAACTGGCCCGCAGCCGGGGGTCTGGGGCACGCGCCCCAGTTTCGGGAAGGGGCGGGGTGGGGAAAAAGCGCCGCAGGCCAACGAGCCCGCAGTCGGGGGGGCTGGGGCGCGTGCCCCGGTGCGGGGAGGAGGGGGGTGGGGGACAAGCCCGCCGCAGGCAGCCGCAGGCCCGTCCCCCGTCGCGTCACCTACCAAGCGAACGCCTCCGGCGCCCGCCCCGGGCCCGGGAAGATGTCGTCGAGGGCCGAGAGCAGGTCGTCGGACAGCCGGAGTTCGACCGCCCGCAGCGCGGAAGAGAGCTGATCCGCCGTGCGCGGCCCCACGATGGGGCCGGTGATGCCGGGCCGGGAGAGGAGCCAGGCCAGGGCCACCTCGCCGGGTTCGAGGCCGTGCTTGTCGAGGAGGTCCTCGTAGGACTGGATCCGGTCACGGACCGTCGTGTTCGCGAGCGCCTCCGCCGACCGCCCGGAGGCGGAGGTTCCGTCGCGTTCCTTGCGCAGGACGCCGCCGAGGAGGCCGCCGCCCAGCGGTGACCAGGGGATGACGCCCAGGCCGTACGCCTGTGCCGCCGGGATGACCTCCATCTCGGCGCGCCGCTCGACGAGGTTGTAGTGGCACTGCTCGCTGACGAGGCCGAGCGCGCCGCGCCGCCGCGCCGCCTCGTTCGCCTGGGCGATGTGCCAGCCGGCGTGGTTCGACGAGCCCACATAGAGGATCTTGCCTTGCTGGATCAGGACGTCCACGGCCTGCCAGATCTCGTCCCACGGCGTGCGGCGGTCGACGTGATGGAACTGGTAGAGGTCGATGTGGTCCGTCCGCAGCCGCTTGAGGCTGGCGTCGACGGCGCGGCGGATGTTCAGGGCGGACAGACGGTCGTGATTGGGCCAGACAGGGCCGTCGGGACCCATGTGACCGAAGAGTTTGGTGGCGAGGACGACCTTGTCGCGCCGCTCGCCGCCCTTGGCGAACCAGGTGCCGATGATCTCCTCGGTGCGGCCCTTGTTCTCGCCCCAGCCGTAGACGTTGGCGGTGTCGAAGAGGTTGATGCCGGCGTCGAGCGCGGCGTCCATGATGGCGTGGCTGTCGGACTCGTCCGTCCGGGGACCGAAATTCATCGTCCCCAGCACGATCCGGCCGACCTTGAGCCCCGTGCGTCCGAGCTGCGTGTACTCCATGGGCACCAGCCAACGCCTTCGAGTGCGCTCCGATCAAGGGTGACCCGCGCCGTACGTCTTTACGGGCGGCCCGCGTAGGGCTCGCCGACGCCCCACGCCTGGTGCATCGCGTCGGCGAACGCGGCGGCGATGCGGTGCTCGCCCGAGGCGTTGGGATGGGTGCCGTCGTAGGTGTCGCCGTCGATGTCCCAGTCCCGCGGGCGGGAGGCCAGGAGCAGCGGCGAGCCGGGTGCGTCGAGGTCGGCGACCGTCTTGCCGAGCAGCTCGTTGAAGTGCTCGACCTCGGCCGCGAAGGCGGGGTCGGCCAGGGCCCGGACGTTGGGGATGACGGGCAGCAGCACGGCCCGTACGCGCGGATTCGCCTCGCGGGCCGCGGCGACGAAACGGCGGACGTTGTGGGTGGTCTGCTCGGCGTCGGTGTAGAAGCCGAGGTCGATCAGGCCGAGCGAGATCAGCAGCGTGTCGGCCTTCCCGGCCCGCACGGCGTCCTTGATCAGCGGAGCCATGTGCTGCCAGCCCTCGCCCCACCCGGCGAGGTGCGCCCGCGCGCGCTCGGGGAAGGCAGGGTCGCCGTAGTCGAGGGAGACGGGCGCGTCGGCGGCCGGCTCGTGCAGCTCCTTGCGCGGCCCGACGATCTTGTACGGGCCGCCGTAGGAGGCGTTGAGGTGTTGCCACATGCGGTAGCGCCAGGTGAGGTCACCGGCGCTACCGATCGTCATGGAGTCGCCGACGAACATGATCCGCATGGACCCATCATCCCGTACGGCGACGCGGCTCCCTCTCCGGAGGGAATCGGCACGGCCATTCCGCCGGGCCGCCGCGGTTCGGACACGGCGCGCCCGCGCGCGGGCCGAAGACTCGTACCGCTGATCAGCCACGCGGTACGAGGGAAGGATCACGACCCATGTTCGAGGACGCCCACGCATTCAGCAGCTTCGCGGTGAACGACACCGAGCGCGCCAAGGAGTTCTACGGCACGACGCTCGGCCTGCGGCTCTCCGAGGAGTCCATGGCGGGCCACACCTTGCTGACGCTCCGGCTCGCGGGCGGCGGGACCGTTCTGGTCTACCCCAAGGAGAACCACACCCCGGCGTCGTTCACCGTGCTCAATTTCCCTGTGGACGACATCGACAGGGCTGTGGACGAACTCGGCCGCCGCGGCGTGACCTTCGAGCGCTACCCCGGGTTCCACCAGGACGAGAAGGGCATCGCCCGCGACGGCGGCCCGCGGATCGCCTGGTTCACCGATCCCGCGGGCAACGTCCTGTCCGTGCTCCAGGCCGGCTGATGCCCCGGCGGCGCCGCGTCGGACGGCGTGGAGACGGCCGTGGGGGGGGGGGGGGGGGGGGGGGGGGGGGGGGGGGGGGGGGGGGGGGGGGGGGGGGGGGGGGGGGGGGGGGGAGGGGGGAGGGGGGGGGGGGGAGGGGAGGGGGGGGGGGGGGGGAGAGGCCCCAACCCCCCCCCCCCCCTCCCCCCCCCCCCCCCCCCCCCCCCCCCCAGCCCCCCCCCCCCCCCCCCCCCCCCCCCCCCCCACGGCCGGGTTGCGGGGAGGATCAGCTGTCGGTCCAGCCGTAGTTCACCACGGAGCCGTGGCCGCCGCAGTCGCCTCTGAAGATCCAGTAGCCGGTGCCCACCCACGCGCCGTACAGCCAGGTGCCGTCGGAGCACTGGGTCCACGACTGCGAGCTGCCGTAGTCGACACGGCAGTTCGCGGTCCAGACGGTGCCGGTGTTGCGGAAGCTGTCGCACGACGAGACGTGCGCGGGTGCGGCGGAGGCCGTGGTGGTGCCTCCCACCACCCCGCCGGCTGCGAGGAGCGAGGATACGGCGGCGTACGTCAGGCGGCGTTTCATGTTCTTCATGACTTCCCCTCCGGTGCGACGCTGCACTGGTCGGACGTGAACCTATAGGCGGCGTGCCCGAGCCGAAGCGCGGAAATTCGCCAACCTGTTCACCAGGGAAGTGGATCAGGCCCGGATCGTGGGAATCCGGGCCTGACAAAAGTGGCTTTCTATGGTCGGCTGCCGGGATCTTCCTTCTCCAGCCGGGCCAGTTCGCGACGGAGTGCGGCGATGGCCTCCTCTTTCCCGGAAGCGGAACGCGTCCTGTCCGAACGCAGCGTCTCGATCTTGCTTTGGAGAAAGGCGCGTTCCGCTTCCCGGTCCCGTGCCGCGCGGGCGGTTTCGTCTGCGAATTCCTCCCGCATGTCGGCGACCGGGGCGGGCTCCTCCGGTTCCGGTCCGTCCGGCGGGCGGTCGCGCGGGGGCCCGGGTGGCTGGGGCATCGGCAGGCTCAGCTCTCCACCGCGAAGGCGTAGTCCGGGTCCAGGAAGACCGTGCGGAATCCCGTGTTGTCGGTTCGGATATAGCTGTCCGCGCTGCTCAGCAGTTGCCAGGAGCCCCACGCTCCGCCGCTGTCCCGGGTGATCAGCATCGTGCGGAGCGCGCCGAAGCGGTTGGTGCCGCTGTACGAAGGCTGGAAGGTCTCGACGATCGGCGCCCAGGACCCGATCCACCCGCCGGTCTGGTCGGCCGGCGCGGCGGCGTAGTCGTACTGGTAGATCAGGTCGTACCGCTGCGCGGCCTGATTCCACAGCAGCGCCTGATTGCGCCAACTTCCCGGTGTGAGCTGCCAGGTGCTGTTCCATACACCCAGAACCTGATAGTTCTGACCGTGCGCGGACCTGGTCATCAGATAGGCACCGAGGGAGGACCACGGAATGTCGATCTGCCAGTGGTCGTCACGCGCCCAGTCGAAGACCTTGAAACGCGGAGCGTCCTGGGAGTAATAGGAGACGAATGCCTCGAGGCCCTTGCCCGCCCTGTTCATGGCGGTGAGATAGAGCCACGTATTGACATTTCCGCCGGGCGAGGTCGGGCAGATGACTTCCCAATAGAGGGAGGTGCCCTGGGCGAATCCGGTCTTGAACGGAGTGGTGTAGAAGACGCCGTAGCCGACGCCGCCGGGCGTCGGGGCGTCCTCGCGGTCACGCAGCCCGAGTGCCGACTCGCCGAGCCGGTCGGCCAACTCGGCGAGCGCCGCCTGCCGTCCGGCCGGGCTCAGCGTGGGGTGCGTGCGGGCCACGTGCACCTTGCTCGCCAGGAAGGCCAGCTCGGCGCGCTCGTCGGGCCGTTGGCCGGCCGTCCGGCCGAAGGTGTCGCGCTCGTCCGACGGCGGGGCGGACGGCTCCTGGCCGGAGTTCGGAGTGGGTACGGGGGAGTCGGGTGGGACGTCCATCGACGCGCCTCCTCCGGGGAGGGTGGAGCGGATGGCGACGGCCGCCGGGACAGGGGGCCGCAGCCTGTGTGCGCATGCTCGCGGCGCGTCTCCGGCAGGGCAAGAGGAAAGGGCGCAGATTCACCCGAAGGTGACGTTCCGGGAGGCGGCGACCCGGTCCGGTCCGCCGCCTCCCGGGACGGGGCGGGTCAGAGGCGCTCGATGACGTGGTCGACGCAGACCGTCAGCGCCTCGACGTCCGACGGCTCGATCGCCGGGAACATCGCCACGCGCAGCTGGTTGCGGCCCAGCTTGCGGTACGGCTCGGTGTCCACGATGCCGTTCGCCCGCAGCGTCTTCGCGACCGCCGCCGCGTCCACCTCGTCGGAGAAGTCGATCGTGCCGATGACCTGCGACCGCTTGGCCGGATCGGTGACGAACGGGGACGCGTACGGCGACTTCTCCGCCCAGGAGTAGAGCCGCGAGGAGGAGTCGGCGGTCCGGGCGACCGCCCAGTCCAGGCCGCCCTGCCCGTTGATCCACTCCAGCTGCTCGTTGAGCAGGAAGAGGGTGGAGAGGGCGGGGGTGTTGTACGTCTGGTTCTTCAGTGAGTTGTCGATCGCGGTCGGCAGCGAGAAGAACTCGGGGATGTGCCGCCCGGACGCGTGGACGCGCGCCGCGCGCTCCAGGGCCGCCGGGGAGAACGCGGCCAGCCACAGGCCGCCGTCGGCGGCGAAGGACTTCTGCGGGGCGAAGTAATAGACGTCGCTCTCGGTGATGTCCACGGGCAGCCCGCCCGCGCCGGACGTGGCGTCCACCAGCACGAGCGCGCCCGCGTCTGCGCCCGCCACGCGCCGGACGGGCGCGGCCACACCGGTCGACGTCTCGTTGTGCGTGAACGCGTAGACGTCGGCACCCGCCTCCGCCTCCGGCTCCGGGTGCGTCCCGGGCTCCGACGAGATGACCGTCGGCTCCGCCAGCCACGGTGCGAGCTTTGCCGCTTTCGCGAACTTCGAGGAGAACTCGCCGAAGGAGAGGTGCTGCGACTTGCTCTCGATGAGCCCGTGCGTCGCGATGTCCCAGAAGGCGGTGGACCCGCCGTTGCCGAGGATCACCTCATAGCCCTCGGGCAGCGAGAACAGCTCCCGGATGCCGTCCCGCACCTTGCCCACCAGGTTCTTGACCGGGGCCTGGCGATGAGACGTACCGAGCAGTGAGCTCCCGGTGGCGGCGAGGGCACCGAGCGCCTCCGTCCGCACCTTGGAGGGGCCCGCGCCGAAGCGTCCGTCGGCGGGCTTGATGTCAGCGGGGATCTGGATATCAGCCACGGTTGCAGCGTAGCGGCAGGTTGTCCTTGGGCTGGGGGTGGTCCAGGGGGTGAGACTTTTGTCCGTGGGTGCGGGTTGTTTGCGGTTGGGGTTCGGGTGGCCTCAAGCGCCGGCCGGGCTGGTTTGTGGTGGGTGCGGGGGTGGGTCTTCCGGGCTGGGGGCCTGGAACGCGGTGCGGTGCGGGTCATGCACATTGAGTGCCCCGAATTCGCACCGCGTTCCAGAACCCCACCCTCCAGCCCCACCCCTTCCCACCGGTGGGGACGTTCAGGGTCCGTTCCGGGCAACAAATCAGCCCGTTGGGGGCACCTCCCAGCGGTAGCTGGGGGAGTTTGAGGACGCGGCCGCAGGCCGCTCCCGCCGCAGGCGGCAACGGACTCGCAGCCGGGGGTCTGGGGCACGCGCGCCCCAGTTCGGGAAGGGGCGGGGCTGGGGAAAAAGCCCGCCGCAGGCGTCAGCACCCCCGCAAACCCCCTCACTCTCGCCACACTTGACCCATGGATGACCCCCGCCCCCTCCACGCCGCCCTGCGAGCAGCCACCCGCGGAGACGTCGCCTTCGACCCAGGAAGCCGCGCCCTGATCACCATGGACGCCTCCAACTACCGCCGCCTGCCGCTCGGCAGATTCGCCCCGCGCGACGAAGAGGACGTCGAGGCCGCCCTCGCCGTCTGCCGTGAGTACGGCGTGCCCGTCGTGGCCCGCGGTGGCGGGACATCGGTCGGCGGGCAGGCCACAGGAGTCGGGGTGGTCATGGACTTCACCCCGTACATGAAGGAGATCACCGGGATCGACCCGGATGCCCGTACCGCCGTCGTGCAGCCCGGCGTCGTGCTGGACACGCTGCGCGCGGCGGCGCGGAAGCACGGGCTGACGTTCGGGCCCGACCCGTCGACGCACGCGCGCTGCACGCTCGGCGGGATGATCGGCAACAACGCGTGCGGCTCGCACTCCGTCGCCTGGGGTACGACGGCGGACAACGTACGTGAGCTGCGGGTTCTCACCTACGGCGGCGAGCGGGCGCGGCTTCGGCGCGGGCTCGGCGGGCTGCCGCCGCGGCTGGCCGAGGGGCTGCGGGGGCTGGCCGACACGCAGTTGGCGCTGCTGCGTACCGGCTTTCCGGAGCTGCCGCGGCGGATCTCGGGCTACGCGCTGGACCAGCTGCTGCCCGAGAAGCACGTCGACGTGGCCCGCGCGTTCACGGGCAGCGAGGGCACGCTCGGGGTGCTGACCGAGGCGACGGTCGCCCTGGTGGCGGCGCCGCGTGCCCGGGCCCTGGCGGTGCTGGGGTACGGCCACGAGAGCGTGGCGGCCGACGCGGCGCACCTGCTGCTGCCGTTCGGGCCGCTGACCGTCGAGGGCATGGCCGCCGACCTCGTGGGCGACGCGGCCGGGCTGCCGAAGGGCGCGGCCTGGCTGTTCGTGGAGACCGGCGGGGACTCCCCGGCCGAGGCGGCGGCGCGCGCCGGGGAGATCGTGCGGGCGGCGGCGCCGGAGACGACCGGCCATACGGTGATCACCGACCCGGCGGGACAGCGCGCCCTGTGGCGCGTGCGGGACGACGCCGCCGGCACGGCCACCCGCATGCCGGACGGCGCCGAGGCGTGGCCCGGCTGGGAGGACTGCGCGGTTCCGCCGGCCCGGCTGGGTGCTTATCTGCGCGAGTTCCGGGAGCTGTTGGGCCGCTACGGGCTGCGCGGCGCGCCGTACGGGCACTTCGGTGACGGCTGCGTGCACGTACGCGTCGACTTCGACCTGCTGAGCCCGGGCGGGGTGCGGCGCTTCCGGGAGTTCTCCGAGGACGTGGCGGAGCTGGTCGTCGCGCACGGCGGCTCGCTGTCGGGCGAGCACGGTGACGGGCAGGCGCGGGCGGAGCTGCTGCCGAGGATGTACGGGCCCGGGATGGTGCGGGCCTTCGAACACTTCAAGGACCTCTGGGACCCGGCGAACGGCCTCAACCCCGGCATCCTGGCCCGCCCCCACCGCCTGGACGAGAACCTCCGTTTCGCCTCCCTGCCCAAGGGGCCGGTCGATGTGGAGTTCGTCTATCCGGGTGATGGCGGGGACTTCACGGCGGCGGTCCGGCGGTGCGTGGGCGTCGCCAAGTGCCGGGAGACGGCGGTGACCGGTGCGGGCGTGATGTGCCCCTCGTACCGCGTGACGGGCGAGGAGGCGCACTCCACACGCGGCCGCGCCCGTCTGCTGCACGAGATGCTGGCGGGCGAGGTCGTACGGGACGGCTGGCGCTCCGAGGAGGTCCGGGACGCGCTGGACCTGTGCCTTTCGTGCAAGGGGTGCCGCAGCGACTGCCCGGTGGGTGTCGACATGGCGACGTACAAAGCGGAATTCCTCCATCACCACTACGCGGGCCGGCTGCGGCCCGCCGGCCACTACTCGATGGGGTGGCTCCCCGTGTGGCTCCGCGCGGCCTCGGCGCTCCGGGCGGCGCCGCTCCTGAACGCGCTGGCCCGCGGTCCGCTCGGCACCGCCGCCAAGCGGATCGGTGGCATCGCGCCGGAGCGGGCGCTGCCCGCGCTGCCGGGGGAGACGTTCCGGTCCTGGTGGGCGTCGGCGGAGCGGGCGGACGGCTCCGCCGACACCGTGCTGTGGCCGGACACGTTCACCGACCACCTCGCGCCGCGGGTCGGCCGGGCGGCCGTCGCCGTGCTCCACGACGCCGGTCTGCGCGTCACGCTCCCGCCGAAAGCGGCGTGCTGCGGCCTCACGTGGATCTCCACCGGCCAACTCACCGCCGCGCGAAAACAGTTGAGGCGGACCCTCGACGTCCTGGCCCCCGCCCTCGACGCCGGCCTCACCGTCACCGTCCTGGAACCGAGCTGCGCCGCCGCGCTCCGCACCGACCTGCCCGAGCTCCTCCCCGGCGATCCCCGCGCGCACCGGCTCGCCGCGTCGGTCCGCACCTTCGCCCAGACGCTCGAAGAGCTCGCGCCAGGCTGGGCGCCACCGCGCGTCGACCGTCCCGTCGTCGGGCAGACCCACTGCCATCAGCACGCGGTGCTGGGGGACGGCGCGGAGCGCCGGTTGCGCGAACGGGCCGGACTGAGCGGGGAATTGAGCGGAGGGTGCTGCGGCCTCGCCGGGAACTTCGGTTTCGAGCGGGGGCACTACGACGTGTCCGTCGCCTGTGCGGAGGAGCGGCTGCTGCCGTCGGTGCGGGCGGCGGGGGCGGAGGCCGAGGTGCTGGCCGACGGGTTCTCCTGCCGTACGCAGCTCGGCGGGCTCGCGGGGCGCGAGGGACGGCACCTGGCGGAGGTGCTCGCGGATTGCCTGCCAGGCAACTCCCGTAAGCAGTACGGAAAATAAAGGCAAGCACGCTTGCTTGTTTCTCGGGTGGCTGGGAGCCTCGGGGCGGCGGCAACGCCAGGCACGGGGGTCGGCGCAACCGTTCGTCACATCACCTGTCCCAGAGGAGTACGCGGTGGTCAACCCCGTCGAGGCAGCCGAGGACCTACGGATGGCCGGGGCCCGCTCCCCGCTCCGCGTCGGCAACGCCTCCGGTTTCTACGGAGACCGCTTCGACGCCCTGCGCGAGATGCTCACCGGCGGCCCCCTGGACGTGCTCACCGGCGACTATCTCGCCGAACTCACCATGCTCATCCTCGGCCGGGACCGGCTCAAGAACCCCCGGCGCGGATACGCCAAGACGTTCCTCGGCCAGCTGGAGGAGGGGCTCGGGCTCGCCGTCGACCGGGGCGTGAAGCTCGTCGCCAACGCGGGCGGGCTCAACGCCGCCGGGCTCGCCGACGAGATCCGCGCGCTCGCCGACCGCGTGGGCGTGTCCGTGCGCGTCGCGCACGTCGAGGGCGACGACCTGCTCGCCGAGCGCGACTGGGGGCCGGGCGTGCTCACCGCCAACGCCTATCTGGGCGGCGCCGGGATCGCCGCCTGCCTGCGGGCGGGCGCCGACGTCGTGGTCACCGGGCGCGTCACCGACGCCGCGCTCGTCACCGGCCCCGCCACCGCGCACTTCGGCTGGCTGGCGGAGGACCTCGACCGGCTCGCGGGCGCGGTCGTCGCCGGGCACGTCCTGGAGTGCGGCGCGCAGGCGACCGGCGGCAACTACTCCTTCTTCCAGGAGATATCGGGCCCGCACGGCGTCGGCCACCCCGGCTTCCCCATCGCCGAGATCCACGCGGACGGCTCCGCGGTGATCACCAAGCACCCCGGCACGGGCGGCGCGGTGACCGTCGGCACGGTCACCGCCCAGCTGCTCTACGAGACCGCGGGCCCGCGCTACCCCGGCCCCGACGTCACGGCCCGGTTCGACACCGTGCGGCTCACGGACGACGGGCCGGACCGGGTGCGGATCAGCGGGGTGCGGGGCGAGGTCCCGCCGCCGACCCTCAAGACCGGCCTCACCCGGGTGGGCGGCTGGCGCAACGAGGTCGTGTTCGTCCTCACCGGCCTCGACATCGAGGCCAAGGCGTCCCTCGTCCGCGAGCAGCTCGAAGAGGCACTCGCCCGGCGCCGCCCGGCCGAGGTCCAGTGGACCCTCGCCCGCACGGACCGCGCCGACGCGCCCGTGGAGGAGGAGGCGAGCGCCCTGCTGCGGCTCGTCGTGCGCGACCCCGACCCCGAGGTGGTCGGCCGGGCCGTCAGCAGCGCGGCGATCCAGCTCGCCCTGTCCAGCTACCCCGGCTTCCACGTCACGGCCCCGCCGGGCAACAGCATGCCGTACGGGGTCTTCGAGGCGGCGTACGTCGACGCGTACGCGGTGCGGCACGTGGCGGTGCTCCCCGACGGGACGCGGCTGCGGATCCCGCCGTGCTCGGGCGCCGGACGGCACGGTGAGCCGGGCCCCGGATCCGCCCCGCCTCCCGAGCCGGGGACCGGCACCCCCGCGGCGCTCCCGTCCCCGCCGCTTCCCCCGCCCCTGCCGGCCGGCCCCACCCGCCGCGTCCCCCTCGGGACGATCGCCGGCGCGCGCAGCGGGGACAAGGGCGGGTCCGCCAACATCGGCGTGTGGGTCCGGAGCGACGACGCCTGGCGCTGGCTCGCGCACGAGCTGACCGTCGAGCGGTTACGCGAACTCCTGCCCGAGGCCGCCCGGTTCACCGTCGAGCGGCACCCGCTGCCCAACCTCCGGGCGCTCAACTTCACCATCGACGGGATCCTCGGCGAAGGCGTCGCCTCCCAGGCCCGCTTCGACCCGCAGGGCAAGGCACTCGGCGAGTGGCTGCGCGCGCGGCACATGGACATCCCGGAGGTACTGCTGTGACCACCCTGGCGTCCGCGCTCGACCCCGCCGGTCCCGACTACCTCGCCGCCCGCGAGGCCATGCTCGCCAAGCTCGCCGGACTCGACGCGGAACACGCGAAGGCGCTCGCGGGAGGCGGCGGGAAATACGTCGCCCGGCACCACGCCCGGGGCAAGCTGCTCGCCCGTGAGCGCCTCGAACTGCTCCTCGATCCCGACACGCCTTTCCTGGAACTGTCACCGCTCGCGGGCTGGGGCAGCGATTACGCGGTGGGGGCGTCCCTCGTCACCGGTATCGGCGTGGTCGAGGGCGTGGAATGCCTCGTCACGGCGAACGACCCGACCGTACGGGGCGGTGCCAGCAATCCCTGGACGCTGAAGAAGGCCCTGCGCGCCAACGAGATCGCCCTCGCCAACCGCCTGCCCTGTATCGCGCTCGTGGAATCCGGCGGCGCCGACCTGCCCAGCCAGAAGGAGATCTTCATTCCGGGCGGCGCCCTCTTCAAGGACATCACCCGGCTGTCCGCCGCCGGCATCCCGACCGTCGCGGTCGTCTTCGGGAACTCCACCGCCGGTGGCGCGTACGTCCCCGGAATGTCCGACCACGTCATCATGGTCAAGGAACGGGCCAAGGTCTTTCTCGGCGGGCCGCCCCTGGTCAAGATGGCCACCGGTGAGGACGCGGACGACGAGGCGCTGGGCGGGGCCGAGATGCACGCGCGGGTCTCGGGACTCGCCGATCACCTCGCCGTCGACGAACTCGACGCGCTGCGGCAGGCCCGGCGGGTGGTCGCCCGCCTCAACTGGCGGAAATCCGGCCCGAAATCAGGGATCGCGGTTCCTCCCGTGCACGACGAGGAGGAATTGCTCGGCGTCGTGCCCGGCGATCTGAAGGTCCCCTTCGATCCCCGCGAGGTCATCGCCCGCGTGGTCGACGGCTCCGACTTCGACGAGTTCAAGCCGCTGTACGGCACCAGCCTGGTGACCGGGTGGGCGCGGTTGTACGGATATCCGGTGGGCGTCCTCGCCAACGCCCAAGGCGTCCTCTTCAGCGCCGAGTCCCAGAAGGCCGCGCAGTTCATCCAGTTGGCGAACCGGCTCGACACCCCGCTGATCTTCCTGCACAACACCACCGGCTATATGGTCGGCCAGGAATACGAGCAGGGCGGCATCATCAAGCACGGATCGATGATGATCAACGCCGTGTCCAATTCCCGGGTCCCGCATCTGTCGGTGCTGATGGGGGCCTCGTACGGCGCCGGGCACTACGGCATGTGCGGACGGGCGTACGACCCCCGGTTCCTCTTCGCGTGGCCCAGCGCGAAATCCGCCGTCATGGGACCGCAGCAGCTGGCGGGCGTGCTCTCGATCGTCGCGCGCGCAGCCGCGGCGGCGAAAGGGCAGCCCTACGACGACGAGGCCGACGCCGGTCTGCGGGCCGCCGTGGAGCGGCAGATCGAGGCGGAATCGGCGGCCCTGTTCCTCTCGGGGCGGCTCTACGACGACGGTGTCATCGATCCGCGCGACACGCGGACCGTGCTGGGCCTCTGCCTTTCCGCCGTGCATTCCGCGCCCGTGGAGGGCGCGCGTGGCGGCTTCGGCGTCTTCCGGATGTGAGGGCTCTCGTGACGATTCATTCCGTGCTGGTCGCCAATCGGGGCGAGATAGCCTGCCGGATCTTCCGCACCTGCCGTGAACTCGGCATGACGACCGTCGCGGTTCATTCGGACGCCGACGCGTCCGCGCGGCACGTGAGGGAGGCGGACGCGTCCGTCCGGCTGCCGGGGGCGGCCGCCTCCGGCACCTATCTGCGCGGGGATCTCGTGGTGAAAGCCGCGCTCGCCGCCGGGGCGGACGCCGTGCACCCCGGATATGGATTCCTCTCCGAGAGCGCGGAATTCGCCCGCGCGGTCGCCGAGGCCGGGCTGGTGTGGATCGGCCCGTCGCCGTCCGCGATCGAGGCCATGGCGTCGAAGACCCGGGCGAAGGAATTGATGGCCGCCGCCGGGGTGCCCCTGCTCGCGGCCCTCGACCCCGCCGATATCACCGAAGCCGGTCTGCCGGTGCTCGTGAAGGCCGCCGCCGGTGGTGGCGGGCGCGGAATGCGCGTGGTGCGCGAGCTCGGCGCGTTCGAGGGCGCGCTGTCCTCGGCCCGTGCCGAGGCGCTGTCCGCGTTCGGCGACGCCGAGGTGTTCGTCGAGCCGTATGTGGAGGGCGGGCGGCACGTCGAGGTGCAGGTGCTCGCGGACGCGCACGGCTCCGTGTGGACGCTGGGCACCCGCGACTGCTCGCTCCAGCGGCGGCACCAGAAGGTGATCGAGGAGGCCCCGGCGCCGTTCCTCCCCGAGGAGTTGCGCTCCGCTCTCGCGGAGGCCGCCGTCAAAGCCGCACGGGCCGTCGGATATGTGGGCGCGGGCACCGTCGAATTCCTGGTGGGCCGGGACGGGCGGCCGTACTTCCTGGAGATGAACACCCGCCTCCAGGTGGAGCACCCGGTCACCGAGTGCGTGTACGGCGTGGATCTGGTCGCCCTGCAATTCCGGGTGGCGGAGGGAATGGCGCTGGGCGAGCCGCCGGCGGTGAACGGGCACGCGGTCTCCGCGCGGCTCTACGCGGAGGATCCGGCGAACGGCTGGCTGCCGCAGACCGGGGTGGTGCGGCACCTGTCGGTGGGGGCCGGTGCCTTCTCCACGGGCGTCGCCTCTTCCACGGGCGGTGGCTTTTCCACGGGCGTCACCACCACGGCCGGTGGCCTTTCCACGGCCCGCGGAATTCTCCGCGTCGACTCCGGCGTCGAGGACGGCGACTCCGTCAGCGCGCATTACGACCCCCTGCTCGCCAAGGTCATCACCTGGGCCCCCACCCGGGCCGAGGCCGTGCGGCGGCTCGCCCGTGAACTGGAGCGCGCCCGGATCCACGGGCTCGTGACCAACCGGGAATTGCTCGTACGCGCGCTGAGGCACCCGGAGTTCGTCGCCGGGCAGATGGACACCGGATTCCTCGACCGGTATCTCCCCGAACTCACGGAGCCCGGGGACGGCGAAGCCGTACGCGTCGCCGCCCTGGTCGCCGCGCTCGCCGACGCCGCCGCGCGGCGGACGGCGGAGATTCCCCCGGTGCCCCGCCACGTGGGCGGGTGGCGCAATCTTCCGTCCCGGCCGCAGGCCAAGCGCTATCGCACCGAGCCCGGCGGGGAAGAGATCGAGATCCGCTACCGGCTCGGGCGAGAGGGGCTGGTGGCCGAGGAATTCCCGCACGTCCGGCTGCTGAGCGCGCACGCCACGGAAGTCGTGCTGGAGACCGGCGGCATTCGCCGCGCCTACGAGGTGGCCGTCTACGGCGACCGCGTGCACGTGGGCCCGCACGCGTTCGTCGCCCTGCCGCGCTTTCCCGAGCCCCGCACGCAGATCGCGCCCGGATCCCTTCTCGCGCCCATGCCCGGTGTCGTCGTGCGGCTCGCCGAAGGTCTCGCCGTCGGGGAAGCCGTGCGCGCCGGCCAGCCTTTGGTGTGGATCGAGGCCATGAAAATGGAACACCGTGTCGTCTCGCCCGCCGACGGCACACTCGCTGTCCTGCACGCCGTCCCCGGCCGCCAGGTCGAGGTCGGTGCCCTGCTCGCCGTCGTCACCGAGGAGCCGACGCCATGACCCTTGTCGAGAGCACGGAACACGCCGATCTCCGCGCCGCCGTCGCCGCGCTCGGCCACCGCTACGGACGTGAATACGTCGCCCGGGCCGTACGTGAGGGGAAGCACACCGACGAGCTGTGGGCGGAGGCCGGTCAGCTCGGATATCTGGGGGTGAACCTGCCCGTCGAGTACGGCGGCGGCGGAGGTGGCATATCCGAACTCGCCATCGTCCTGGAGGAATTGGGGGCCGCAGGAAGCCCGCTTCTGCTGATGGTCGTCTCGCCCGCGATCTGCGGCACCGTGATCGCCCGCTTCGGCACGGAGGGACAGAAGCGGAAATGGCTGCCCGGCCTGGCCTCCGGCGCGCTCCGCATGGCCTTCGGCATCACCGAGCCCGAGGCCGGTTCCAATACGCACCGCATCACCACGACCGCCCGCCGGGACGGCGACGGGTGGGTGCTCAACGGGCGCAAGGTCTTCATCTCGGGAGTCGACGCCGCCGACGCCACACTGATCGTCGGGCGCACGGAGGACGCGCGGACCGGCAGGCTCAAGCCCTGCCTCTTCATCGTCGGGAGGGAAACACCGGGATTCTCGTTCCGGCGGATCCCCATGGAACTCGCCTCACCGGAAGCGCAGTTCGAGCTGGTCATGGACGGCGTCCGGTTGCCGGGCGACGCCCTGGTGGGCGACGAGGACGCCGGTCTGCTCCAGCTCTTCGCCGGACTCAATCCCGAGCGCGTCATGACCGCCGCGTTCGCCATCGGCATGGCTCGCTATGCCTTGGGCCGGGCCGTGGAATACGCCCGTACGCGCCAGGTGTGGAAAGAGCCCATAGGCGCCCACCAGGCCATCGCGCACCCCCTCGCGCAGTCGCACATCGAGATCGAACTCGCCCGGCTCATGATGCGGAAGGCCGCTCATCTCTACGATTCCGGTGACGACGCCGACGCGGGGGAGGCCGCGAACATGGCGAAGTTCGCGGCCGCCGACGCCGCCGTGCGCGCCGTCGACCGGGCCGTGCACACCCTCGGCGGCAACGGCCTCTCCACCGAGTACGGGCTCGCCCAGCTGATCACGGCGTCCCGGGTGGCGCGGGTCGCGCCGATCAGCCGGGAGATGATCCTCAATTACGTGTCGCACCGAACGCTGGGACTCCCCAAGTCCTACTGACCAGAATCGAGTTGCCCGATGCTCGTCCGCCGTTCCCATGAGCAGGGGATAGCCACCCTGACGCTCGATTCCCCGCGCAATCGCAACGCCCTGTCCGCACGGCTCGTCGGCGAGCTGCACGACGCCCTCGCCGGGGCGGCGGAGGATTCCGGTGTCCGGGCCGTCGTCCTGACGCACACCGGCAACACGTTCTGCGCCGGTGCCGACCTGAGCGAGGCGGGCTCGGACGCGTCGGCTCCGCTGGGGCTCGTCCGGCTGATGCGCGCGGTCGTGGAGCTGCCCAAGCCCGTCGTCGCCGTCGTCGACGGGCACGTCCGGGCCGGCGGGCTGGGGCTGTTGGGGGCCTGTGACATCTCCGTGGCGGGGGAGCGGTCCTCGTTCGCCTTCACGGAGGCCCGGCTGGGGCTGGCGCCCGCGGTGATCTCCATGGTGCTGCTGCCGCGGCTGGACGCCCGCGCGGCCGCGCGCTACTTCCTGACCGGCGAGCGCTTCGGCGCGGCGGAGGCCGCCCGCACCGGGCTGGTGACGCTGGCCGGCGAGATGGACGAGGTGCTCGCGCCGGTGCTGGACGGGCTGCGGCGCGGCTCACCGCAGGGGCTCGCCGAGTCCAAGCGGCTGGTGACGGCTGAGGTGCGGCGCGTCCTCGACCGCGACACGGACGCGCTGGCCGGGCGGTCCGCCCGGCTGTTCGCCTCGGAGGAGGCACGCGAGGGCATGACGGCGTTCCTGGAGCGGAGGGATCCCGCATGGGTCCGGTGAGCGCGCCCAAGCAGGACCGCAGCCGCGTCACCCGGCAGCGGCTGCTGGAGGCGGCCGTGGAGTGCCTCGCGGAGTACGGCTGGGCCGGTTCGACGGTCTCCGTGGTCGCCGAGCGGGCCGGGGTGTCGCGGGGCGCCGCGCAGCATCATTTCCGTACGCGGGAGGACCTGTTCACGGCGGCCGTCGAGTACGTCGCCGAACAGCGCTCGGCCGCCCTGCGCGCCGCCCTCACCCCGGCCGGCCTGATCTCCGGCCCGGCCCGCACCCACGCGGTCGTCCGCGAACTCGTCGGCGTCTTCACCGGCCCCCTCTTCAGCGCGGCCCTCCAGCTCTGGGTCGTCGCCGCGAACGAGGAGCCGCTCCGCGCCCGCGTGACGGACCTGGAGACACGGGTGGGCCGGGAAGTGCACCGGATGACCGTGGAACTCCTGGGCGCGGACGAGAGCCGCGAGGGCGTACGGGAGACGGTGCAGGGCGTGCTCGACATGGCCCGCGGCATGGGCCTGGCCAACCTCCTGACGGACGACAGCGCGCGCCGCGAACGCGTGGTGGCCCACTGGTCGGACGTCCTGGACGCGATGCTGCGGACACCGGCTCCCGAGCGGGAAGGGAGCGGCGGAGAGGGATGAGCGGGCTCGCCTGAGGGCGCCGCGGCGTGGTCACTGTTCAAGCAAGCAGGCGCCCGAGCCCGGTCGTCCACCGTTCAAGGTATCTTCAAGAATCCCGCCCACCTTCCGTTCCTAGGCTTCCAGTCACCCTCTGACAGTCAAAAGGAAGAAGGTAGGCATGACGCTCACGTCACGGAAGCCGATGCGCGTGGGGGCTCTCGTCGCCGCTGCCATCGGGGCGACCCTGCTCGTCGCGAACCCGGCGACGGCGGCCGCCGCCGCCATCACCGCGACCCCGTCCTCCGGGCTCGTGGACGGCCAGACGATCACTGTGTCCGGCACCGGATACACGCCCGGGAGCCAGTTGGGCGTCGCCGAGTGCGACCTGGACTTCGCCAAGCGGGTCGCGTGCAACCAGGCGACGCAGCTTCAGGTGACGGTCGGTCAGGACGGCACTTTCACCACGGCGTTCACCGTCAAGAAGAGCTTCGTGGGCCACGACATGGCAACCGGCCGGGAGACCGGGCCGGTTGACGCCTCCATCAACCAGGTCGGTATTGCCGCCGTACTGACGAGCGACCTCGGCCGCGGTGTGGGTGCGGCGCCCCTCTCCTTCGCCTGACCGGTCCCGTTCCGTCAGGCTTGACGCCCCGCCGTTGCGGGCCGCGCATTCCGCGGCCCGCAACGGTGTTTTCGGCTGAAAAGGATTTGCGCCCAGGATTCCTGGGCAAGCACTGTATGATTTCGTGGGCCCGTCGTACGAGGGTGAGGAAGAGCAATGGAAACCGCCGGTTTAATATTCTTGTTGATCGCCATCATGTCGAATGCGATCGTCTACGGCACCGATGCATTCTGTGCGATTGTCCAGCGCTCCGCCATGGCGCGCGCCGATGACGTCACGCTGGCGCGCGCGATGGGTTATGTCCACCTCTACGGTGATCGGCGCATGCCCATCACCGGAGTTGTCAGCGTCATCGCGATACTTCTCGGAATCGTGACGACGGCGCTGGCCGGCTCCTATGCCTCGGCGATTCTGGCGGGTACCGCGGCAGTGGCGGCATTCGTCTGGCTGGTCGTCTACGCGAAGATCAGCGCACCTATCAACCGCGCGTTCGTCGAAGCCGTTCTCGAGGACCGGCAGCCCGAGGACGCCCGTTCGTTGCAGCGCGGCTGGGACCGGGTGATCAACCTGCGCGTCGCCTTGCAGGGTTACTTGCTCGCGGCGCTGGCCGTGGCTGTCGCCGTGCGCTGAGCTCCGCGACCCGGCCCCGACGCCGGCGGGCGTCGGGGCCGGGTCGCGTTTCGCCGCGAGGCGGGGGCTGCTCGCCGGCTCCGCAGCGGTGAGCGACTGTGCTCGTGTCCAGGCTGTGTCACACGCGGCTCGCGGAGAGCCGCTCGACAGCAAGACGGGCCGCTGTCCGGCCGCTGTTCAGCGACACTTCGGCGAGTATGCCCGGGGCGGCGACGCTGTCGCCCGCGAGGAACACGTCGCCGCCCCGATCGATCGCCGGCCGGTCCCGCCAGGTCGTGCCCGGTAGGTCGAGGGCGCCTGTGCGGCCACGCGAGACGTAGTCGCGCCGCCAGGTGACGCGACCGCGCCAGTCGGGCGTGGTGAGGTCGTAGAGGCCCTCGAGCCTGGCCAGACAGTCCGCTTTCGACTCGCCTCGGCGCATCGGCATCTGGCCTTGGAACAGCGACTCCCCTGCCGGGGCGAGTGACGCGTCGTGATCGCTGTAGTGCCCGATGAACCCGCCGTCGTCCATGTCGAACACGTCGCAGCGGTCCCGCTTCGAGTGCGTCATCGCGAGGTCCAGCAGAGCCGATGCGCCGCTCTCCCAGCGCAGGCTGCTGTCGCCGAGCAGAGCGCGAGCGGCCTCCAGGGAGGTGGCGATGATGACCGGCCCCCGCCGGGGCAGTTCCGTCACGCGTGAACCGGCCTCGATCCTCACACCCAGCTCTTTCGCCCGGCGTGTCATGTGCTCGATGGCGCCGGCCCAGCCGCCGGTGACATAGCGAGTGGGCAGGGGGAAGCGAGGGGTGCCGACGCGAAGCAGCCTTTCGAAGACGAAGGAGGCGGACAGCCGCCCCGGGTCCGCATCGTAGAGAACGGGGCCGAGGAATCCGACCGAGTCGTTCACCGCCTGTTCGCCGAATTTCTCGGTGCCCCAGTCACGGAAGGAACGGTCGACCGGGGGAGTGTGGCGCTGTCCTCTGCGAATCATTCTCAGATATCCGACGGGGACCGTCATCCGGAGCTTGCCCCCGCGCCGGAATCTCATGCCCATCGCCTCACGTGCGCTCAGCCGAGAGAATGAGCCCACAAGGCCCCACTTGGTCAGCCACTGCCAGGGTTCGCCGTTGCAATAGAAAGTATGCGTTCCATCGTTCGCCACGTAGGGGGGCGAGGTCGATCTGGCGCGGCCGCCCAGTGTGGAATGGGATTCGTAAACGGTGGTGCGCACGCCTCTTCCGGCGCAGGCTATCGCTGCCGTCAACCCGGCGATCCCGCCGCCGACAACCGTAATCTCTGCCATTCTCCGCACTCGTCTTTCCGTGCTCACTCCGGGGATCGACGGCGTCGGTTCGACGGCGTCCTGTGTGACCTTGCGGCCAGAATCGGTGCTATCGATCGTAGCGTTGACAGGTGTAGGCTGTCTAGCGCTGACACGCTAGCTGTCGCCGCTAACGTCCTTGACTTCCAGGTCTGTTCGGATGCTGCCGAGGGGGCGCCTCAGCTGTCCCGACGCGCAGGTCAGCCAGTTATTGGTCGCTTACTCACACCCGTGTAGGCGCGACTGAATCGGAGACGACCCCTCATGACCGGTGACACTTCCCACCACCGACACGACGCCGGGACCGGGTTCCCGACGTGGGTGTTCATCGTGACCGGCCTGGCCGGCTTCATGGCCATGCTCGACAACCTCGTTGTGATGATGGCGTTACCGGCCATCTCCAAGGACCTGGGAGGAGGTATCGACAAGCTCGAATGGACGGTGAGCGCCTACACCCTGACCTTCGCCGTGCTGCTGATGCTGGGCGCCGCGACGGGCGACCGGTTCGGCAGGCGCAGGATGTTCATCGGCGGCCTCGCCCTGTTCACGGCCGCGTCGGCCGCGGCCGCGCTGTCCCCGGGGATCGATGAACTGGTCGCCTTCCGGGCGGCTCAAGGCGTCGGGGCCGCGCTGCTCATGCCGCTCACCCTGACTCTGCTGATGGCAGCCGTCGGCCCCAAGTACCGGGGCGCGGTCCTCGGGGCCTGGGGCGCGATCAACGGCCTGGCGATCGCGAGCGGCCCGCTGATCGGCGGTGTGCTCGTCCAGCACATCTCCTGGCACTGGATCTTCTGGCTGAACGTCCCGATCGGTGTGCTGCTGATTCCGCTCGCGCGCTGGAAGGTGTCCGAGAGCCACGGCCCGGACAACCGCCTCGACGTCGTCGGCACGGTCATCGTCAGCCTTGGGTTCCTCGGCATCGTCTTCGGCCTCATCCGCGGCAACGCCGACGGCTGGTCGAGCCCGTTGATCATCGCCGGCCTCGTCGCGGGCGGGGTGCTCCTGGCTGCCTTCGTGGGGTGGGAGATGCGGGTCGACCAACCCATGCTCCCCATGCGGATGTTCAGGAACCGCACGTTCAGTGCCGTCAACCTGACGAGTCTGCTGATGGCGTTGGGCATGTTCGGCGCGATCTTCCTACTGACGCAGTTCCTCCAGACGGTTCAGGGGTACAGCCCGGTCGAGGCGGGCGTGCGCCTGCTCCCCTGGACCGGCACCCCGATCATCGTCGCCCCGATCGCGGGAATCCTCTCCGACCGGGTCGGTGGCCGGCCGCTGATCGTCCTCGGCCTCTTCCTGCAGGCGATCGGGCTCGGGTGGTGGGCGGTGGTCGCGGAGCCGGACGTCTCCTATCTCGCCCAGCTGACGCCGATGCTCCTCTCCGGCACGGGCATGTCGCTCTTCTACGCGCCGGTCGCCAACGTGCTCATGCAGTCGGTACGGACAGTCGAACAGGGCGTGGCGTCCGGTGCCAACAACGCGCTCCGCGAGGTGGGTGGCGCGCTCGGTATCGCCGTACTGGCGGCGATCTTCGCCGGCCAGGGCTCGTACGCCTCTCCGCAGCAGTTCGTCGACGGGCTCGTGCCCGCCCTGTGGGTCGGTACGGGAGTCCTCGCACTCGGCGGCATCGCGATGTGCTTCGCCCGGAAGCACCCGGCGCCGGAGGTGCTCCGGCCCCAGGGTGACCTGTCCGGAGAGGGCGCGGCGCAGACCGACTCGGCGGTTAACATCATCTGATGCGGACAGTGGGTACGGTAGAGGGCCTGTCAGGGATGCTGACAGGCCCTCGGCTGTGCGGTGTTCGGTGCGCTTCCTCGACCGCCGTCAGCGTCCATCCGGCCGACGGGCGACTCCCAGATACAGGGAGGACAAGTCCTCGGTGGACTTCAGCTTGAGGCTGCCGTCCTTGCGCTGTCCGCGGATGGCGATCCCGGCCAGTCGGCCGACCGGCGTGAGCCCGGCCTCACGCAGGTAGCCGAGCATCTCGGCGGGCTTGACGAAATCGGACCAGTCGTGGGCGCCCCGGGGGACGATTCCCAGGATGCGCTCCGGCAGCCAGATCATCATGAGCCGGGAGCGCAAGGTGCGGTTGATGGTGTCGAAGAGGAAGAGGCCGCCGGGCTTCAGTACGCGACGGACCTCGCTCACGGCCTGGGCCGGGCTCTCCACGTGCTCCAGGACGTCCACACAGGTGACGATGTCGAACTCGGCGTCAGCGAAGGGGAGTCGCTCCGAAACGCCTATGCGGTAGTCGATGTCCTTCCCGGTTTGACGGGCGTGCCTGTCCGCCACGGCGATCAGCTTGCCGGACGGGTCGAGGCCGCTCATGACGGCACCGCGCTGAGCGAGAAACTCGGCGGTGTATCCGCCTCCACAGCCGACGTCGAGGACCCGCTTGCCCTCCCAGCCGCCCTCCACGTACCTGTCGAAGTAGGCGAAGCGCTCGGGGTTGAAGGACCGCAGCGGATTCATCTTCGAGTCGGTGCACCACCATTGGTCGGCATAGGCGGCGAAGAAATAGTCGTCCTGGACGAGATCGGTCATCTTCAGCTCTCCTCGGATCGTTCGGGTGGTGTGGTGCGGGCTCAGCCGGGCGGGATGACGGACCCGGCTGTGTGGGGACTCCTCCAGCGGGTGCCATAGGCGACCTGGCCCTTCTCGGCGGCCGGGAAGGCGCGGGTGTTCCAGAAGGCGCGCATGAACGCCTCGCGGGCCCGGACGGCGACCGGGTTCTCGACGGCTCCCATGCGGCCGATCCACCAGGCGACACGCTGCATGGGAGCGGTGCGCCCCCGGCGTTCCTTCTCATAAGCGCGCAGGGCCGCTTCGGGGCGGCCGTCGGCTGTTGCCAGTCGTTCGGCGAGCACGAGAGCGTCCTCCAGCGCCTGGCAGGCGCCCTGGCCGATGTTGAACGTGATGGGGTGCGCGGCATCGCCGAGCAAGGTGACGCGCCCCTCGCCCCAGCGCCGGTCCGGCCGCCGGCCCTGTACGTCACTGCGGATGATCTCCGCTTCGGAGGTCGCACCGATCAGATCCTGTACCGGAGCCGTCCAGCCGCGGTGCCGGGCGATGAGCTCCGGCTTCACGGTGCCCGGCGTGTCCCGGCCGCCGGCCGGGCCGTTGGCGACGCTCATCCAGTGCACGGTGCCGGGGGCCACGTCGTAGTAGGTGAACCGGGTGCCGCGTCCGAAGAGCGCGTTGAAGGAGCCGGGGGGGACGAGCGGGTGTTCGGTGCGGGCCCTGCCGCGCCAGGCGATGTAGCCCGTGTACCGGGGCGCCTCGTCCCCCAGCAGGCCGCTCCTCACCCGGGAGTGCATGCCGTCGGCGCCGACGAGGATGTCTCCGCGCTCCGTACTGCCGTCGGCCAGCCGCACCGTCACGCCCGCCCGGTCCTGCGTGAATCCGGATACGTGCGCACCGAGGCGTACGGCGTCGCCCTGTAAGGCGTTCAGCAGAATGCCGTGCAGGACCGAACGCTCGACGGCGATGGTGGGCCGACCGTACCGGACGGTGAAGTCGCCCACGGGCCAGGCCCCGAGGCTGCCGCCGCGCCAGGTGCTGAAGTGGCAGACGGACTGGGCCGGCGCCGTCCTCAGTACCTCGTCGGCCAGCCCCAGACCGTCCAGGGCGAGTACCCCGTTGGTCCAGATGTGGAGGCCGGCGCCACCGTCCCTGAGCTGCTCGGAGCGCTCCAGGACGACGGCCTCGAATCCCTTGCGCTGCAGGGCGAGTGCCGTGGCCAGGCCCCCGATGCCGCCACCGGCGACGAGTACGCGACGGATGGTTCCGTGGGACATCTGCTCTCTCCTCCGGGCGGCGCGGACAGGCGGTGTCCGCCGTCGGAACGGCAGCCTGGCAGGGCCGGGTTGTATGTTTCTTGACGAGACCTTGCGGACGAGACCTTGCGGCGTCAGCCGTCGAGGTAGGCCATGGCGTCGGCCGGATAGCGGTCGCCGGCAGCGATTCCCACCGGCGCGAGCCGGGATACACGGGCCACTTCCTCATCCGTGAGGGGCGAGTCGGAGGCGGCCAGGTTCTCCTCCAGATAGCTGCGGCGCTTGGTGCCGGGAATGGCCACCAGCCGCGGGTCCCGCGCGAGCACCCAGGCGAGCGCGAGCTGTGCCGGGGAGACGCCACGGCCCTCGGCCAGGGCGCTCAGCTTTTCGACGGTCCGGAGATTCGTCTCCAGGTTCGTCCGCTGGAAACGGGGCGCGACGCGCCGGAAGTCGGCCTGCGGGATGTCGTCCACGCCGCGTATCCGCCCCGACAGGAAGCCTCTGCCGAGCGGGCTGTAGGCGACGAAGCCGATGCCGAGCCTGTCCGTGGTCTCCAGCACGCCATTCACCTCGACGTCCCGGGTGAAGAGGGAATACTCGCTCTGTACGGCGGTCACCGGGTGGACCGCGTGGGCGCGGCCGATGGTCGCGGCCGACGCCTCGGAGATGCCGAGGAAGCGCACTTTGCCCTCGTGTACCAGCTCGGCCATCGCGCCCCAGGATTCCTCGATCGGAATCCGTGGGTCGACACGGTGCAGGTAATAGAGGTCGAGGTGATCCGTGCCCAGCCGTCGGAGGGTCCCCTCGATGCCCGCCCGGATGTACGCGGGGGTGCCGTTGACCCCGCCGGTCATGGCGGGTACGCCGTTGCCGTCGATGATCTCGGCTCCCACTTTGGAGGCCAGGGTCACCGTGTCGCGCCGTCCGGCCACCGCGCGGCCCACGAGCAGTTCGTTGCTGAACGGCCCGTACATGTCCGCGGTGTCGAGAAGGGTGACGCCGAGGTCGAGGGCGCGGTGGATGGTCCGCAGCGACTCCTCGTCATCTGTCGGGCCGTAAGCGAAAGTCATGCCCATACAGCCGAGGCCCTGTTCGGAGACTGCCAGGCCCTGGCTGCCGAGCTCGCGCAGTTGCATCGTCATCGGCTCCTGTTCCGTACGTCGACCGCCGCACGAGCACGACTGCCCGGACGGCGTGTCACCGAGAGTTCGTGCCTTGCCACGCCTGGAAGGAGGCGGCCCGTTCAAGGCGCGGCGATCATCACGCAGAGCGCCACGAGGGCCAGCCCCTGACAGCACACGAGCAGGCCCAGCACACCGTCGGACCTCCGCTGCAGCGCACGGATGTCGGTCGGTGTGCTGCCCGTGTCGGTGGCCTGAGTCATTGCACGGTTGACGGGGGCGGTCACCTTGTTGAAGAAACCGAGCCACGCGAGCAGGGCGGCGCAGGCCACGCCACCGGCCACTGCGGAGGCCGTCTCCCCCTGCGCGGCGGCGACGACTGTGCCGGCGATCGCGGCAATCAGCCCCACGGTTCCGGGTATGGGCAGCCGCTTGTCGCCGTAGCGGTGCACTTGCCCCATCACCTCGGTGAGAGTGCGGTCGTCGACCTGAGCCAGAGCGGGCCTCTGCACCAACGCGGAAAAGACATCTGTGCCGTAGACGACGGCGTTGGAAAGGACGGCGAGCACCGCCGGCGCCTGGAAGGCGACGGCCATCATGGCCGCCGCCCGTCGTTCGTCATCGGCGGAACGACGCCGACCTGCTGCAGAAGCTCGTAGAGGTTGATCTCGTCCCAGTGTTCGGCGAGTCGGCCGCCCTCGACGCGCCAGATGTCGATGGTGCGCATGCGCACCTCGCGACCGGTGGCCGGGACGCCGACGAAGGGGCCGCGATGCGTGCCGCAGTAGGAGAAGCGACCCACGAGTCGGTCACCGGAGACGATGACGTCCTCAGCGGTGACGGTGATGTCGGGGAACGCTGTGAAGAAGTCGGCCCAGAAAGCCCGGTTGGCCTCACGGCCGTTGCCTATCAGCGGATTGTGGTCGATGTAGTCACTGATCAACAGTTCATCCAGCGCGTCTGCGTTGCGCCTGTTGACCATGTTCACGAAGCCTGCTGCGAGCTTGCCGTGGTCGGCCTGCACGGATCCTCCCGAGAGATGGAACGGATAGCTGTGTTATGGAATCTAGCGTTGATAACGAGCCTTCGCTAGTGTTGACAGCATCGGTAGCGCAGATAGGATCGGTGTCATGTCTGTGCAAGAGCGCCGGGCGCGTGAGCTGGCTCAGCGCCGTAACCAGATCATTTCCGCCGCGCGTGAGCTCGCCGAATCGGAAGGGTGGGCGGCCGTCACGACCAGGCGCCTCGCCGAACGCATCGAGTACAGCCAGCCGGTTCTGTACAAGCACTTCAAGGACAAGGTCGACATCGTCAGGACCGTCGCCCTGGAGGGGTTCGGGGAACTGGCGCAGAGCATGCGTGCGGCTCGGCTGGAGGCTACCTCGCCGCCGGAGGCGCTGAGGGCGGTCGCGCGGACGTACGTGGGTTTCGCCGAGGCGAACCCGATGCTTTACGAGGCGATGTTCATCACCCCCATAGACCTGGTGTTCGGCCAGTCCGACTCGCCGCCCACGCTGGTCGAGGCGTTCGACGAACTGAGTCGATCGGTGAGTTGCATCGCGAACGGGCGCGCGCTGGAGACGGTTGCCGAGGTCGTATGGGGGGCGCTGCACGGCCTGGTCGTGCTCAACCGCAGCGGACGGCTGCGCCCCAGTCATCGGGATGAGCGGCTGGAACTCCTCGTGGAGCAGCTCCTGCGCCCGATCGACTCCCAGGCATGAGCAAGGACGCGCCCTTACCCGAGGAAAGGCCCGCGCGTGGGGCTCGCTTGAGCGCGGAGGAGCGACGGCGCCGGATTGTGCGTGAGGCGATGGAAGAGTTCGCCCTGGGCGGCTATCACGCCACGACGACCGAGCGCATCGCCCTGCGGGCCGGGATCTCGCAGCCCTATGTGTTCCGGCTGTTCCCGGGGAAGAAGGCGTTGTTCATGGCCTGCGTCCAGCTGTGCTTCGACAGGCTCGGCGCGGCCTTCCAGGAGGCGGCCGAGGGACTCGAGGGCGGTTCGGCGCTGGATGCCATGGGCGCCGCGTATCAGCATCTCGTTCTGAACCAGAGCCTGTTGCTGTTCCAGCTCCAGTCCTACATGACGTCGGCCGCCGTCGAGCCCGACATCGCCGAGCTGGTACGGCGCCGGTGGGTGGAGCTGTGGGCCGACGTGCAGACGAGGACCGGCGCGACGGACGCGGAGGTCAGTCAGTTCTTCGCCGTGGGCATGTACATCAATGTGCTCCTCGCGCTTGATGTGGCGCCCGAGACCCGGTACTGGGAGGGGTTGCGACCCGGTGTGGTGGCTCTCCTCAAAAAACAGTCCCCGAAGGGGAACTGACGAAGCGATTGGTCGCCCGGTGAGTGTCATCAGCGATTCGCATATGCGGGTTCGCCGCTGATGCCGACCGGGCCATAAGTGCGTACCGAGCCGGCTCCGATTCGAAGCCGGACGCTCTTGTATGCAGAATCGACCGGAAGTCGAGGCGCCGTAAAGCCGCCTTAATTAGTGGTCACTCACTATTCGGCAGAAAAACTCGATTTCGAGCTACAACTTCTGCGTATGGCTAGCATTCGAGATTGCGTCCGTGTTAGCTTCGCCAACGCTTGAACTGTCCATAGTGGCGAGCTGAGAGAGCGTCCACGGAGCTGTTCGACCGAAGGTCGGCCGCGCCCACCGCTCCCGCCTGCGTCGATTTGTGAGGCATTGATTCCCGGCACAGTCGTCTTTCTCATGCACTCTTCGATGCCCAGTGCGCGCATGGACCAGCTCTGAGGTTGGGGGGGACCGTGATCGAATTTCGTCTGCTGGGGGCGGTTGAACTACGGGTGGAGGGCGCGAGGATCGACGTCGGCCCTGCCCGGCAACGGGCCGTGCTCGCCACACTGCTCGTCCAGTCACCGCTGACCGCGTCCATGGATTCACTCATCGACCGGGTATGGGGCGACTCTCCACCGGCCGGTGCACGCAGTGTCGTCTACACCTACATCGCCCGGCTGCGGCGAACGCTCACCCGGGCGACGGAGGGGGTACCGGAGAGGTTGCTGCTCCGCCGCGAGCCCGCCGGATACCTGATGGACATCGACAGCGACCGTGTCGATCTGCACCGGTTCCGCCGTCTGCTGGCTCAGGCACGGGCCGCCGACGCGAGTGTTCCCCAGCGTCGCGCGTGGCTGACCGAAGCGCTGGCTCTGTGGGGCGGCGAGCCACTGGCCGGGGTGAACAACGAGTGGGCGCACAACCTCCGTGGTGCCCTCCGGACGCTGAAGCACGAGGCGCTGGCCGAGTGGGCCGACGCGCATATGGAGGCGGGCGGTTCCGCGGATGTGATCGGTGCCCTGCGACAGGAACTTCTCGAGGCGCCCATGGTCGAACCGCTGCACGAGGGGCTGACGCGGGCGCTCTACCTCTCGGGCCGGCGGTCGGAGGCGCTCATCCAGTACGAACACGCTCGCCGTGTCATCGCCGATGAGCTCGGAACCGAACCGGGCCCCGGACTGCAACGACTGTACGAGCTCATGCTCGCCGGGGACCCACTGCCCGGGACAGGGGCCAGGACTGTCGTTCGCGCAGCTCCGAAGACCGTAGCTCCGTCCCCCGGCCGCCACGGCAGTTCCGCGAGGCCGGCGGAGGACCACGGGGCGACACCCTCACAGGTCCGTCTCCCCGACCTGCTTCCCACAGGTCACGCGGACTTCGTCGGCAGAGAAGCCGACATGGACTGGATCCACGAGGCTCTGACCAAGGGGGAGAAGTGCCGCCCCGCAGTGGCGATCGTCCGCGGCGGTCCAGGCGTCGGCAAGTCGGCATTGGCGGTTCACGCCGCACACCGTTTCGGTGCGCACTACCCCGACGGCCGCATCTACCTCGACCTGCGGGGTACTGGTGACCGCCCACTCTCGCCCTTTGCCGCGCTGGCCAAACTGCTGCGCGCGACAGGTGTGGACGGCAACGGATGCCCGGGTGATATCGACGAGCTGACCCAGCTCTACCGCGCTCGGCTGGCCGGGCGGAGAGTCCTGCTGGTGCTGGACGACGCGGCGGACGACAGCCAGCTCATGGCGCTGTTGCCGAACAGTCCGGCCTGCGGAGTGATCGTCACCACCAGGGCACCCTTCGCCAAGCGCGGTGGGGCGCTGATGCGGAATCTGGCTGGGCTGGGACCGGGAGACGGGGTGCGACTGCTCGCCCGGCTCGTGGGGAAACACCGGGTGGCGGCGGAGACGGCCGCCGCTGACCGCCTGGTGCGATTGTGCGGTGGCGTCCCGTTGGCGCTGTGCGCTGTGGCGAGCCGGGTGGACGCCAGGCCGCACTACACGTTGCAGTGGCACCTTGAACGCGTGGCCGACGAGAAGCGCTGTCTCGACGTGCTGTCGTACGGCTCGTTCGACATGAGGGCCAGCATGGCCCTCTCGTACGAACGGCTCAGCCCGATCGCCTCCCGCGCTTTCCGGGCTCTGGGGTGTGAGAGCGAAGCACGGTCCAAGGCCGTGCCGCAGGACTGGCGGGGGCCGGCGGGGCTGACCCGGCGGGAAGCGGAGGAAGCGTTGGAGGAACTGGTCGACGCGCATCTCCTGCACGTGGCGGGTCGCGACGTCGCGGGGCACATCCACTATCGACTCCATTACTTGCAACGTGCCTACGCGCGAAGCCTTTCCGCCTGTGAATGGCAAGCTGCCTGAGCAGTACCTTGGCTCAGCCTTTCCGTAGCCCGTGCAGAGTGAATCGTGCCAGCGGTCGTGCCGGAGTGTTCACGCACTCCGGCACGACTGTTTCTGCTGTTTGCGCAAGAACGGCCGGCCGGTATTAGCTGCCAGATCTTCTCAAGCCGGATTCAAGAAGGTTTTCAACTCCCTGCCGGAGTATGGGTGATGTACCCAGGGAAGTGGAAGCCGATATCTGGTTGCAGGGAGTGAGATGGAGAGGGAATTCCGGCAGACAGTCGCAGTGGCGGACAGGGCGACGTTCACGGCTGACGTGTTGGCGATGTTTCCGGGACAGGGTTCACAGCGGGTGGCCATGGCCGCTCACCTTGTCCGCCGGTTCCCGGACAGCGCGGGGCGGATGCTGCGTCTCGCGGACGACGCGCTGGGCCTGCCACTCACTGCCATGTGCATCGAAGGCTCGGCCGCCGACCTGGCGCGCACCGAGATCACCCAGCCCGCGGTCCTCGCTGTCAGCCTGGCCGTCCTGGAAGTTCTCCGCACGGAGGGCGGTTTCGCTCCGGCCGCTCTGGCCGGCCACAGCCTCGGCGAGTACGCGGCCCTGGTGGCCGCCGAAGTGCTCACACCCACGGCGGCGTTGAGCCTGGTGAGAGAGCGCGGCCAGCTGATGGCGCGGGTCGGCGGCCAGACCGCCGGGTCCATGGCTGCGATCATGGGACTGGCCTCGGCCCAGGTGGAGGAGGCGTGCCTCCGAGCATCGGGCCACGGAGTCGTGCAGGTGGCCAACTACAACGAACCGGCCCAGACCGTGGTGTCCGGCCACCCCGCCGCGGTGGAGGAAGCTGTCCGACTCGCCCGGGAATTCGGTGCGGAGCGGGTGGTCACGTTGAACGTCGGCGCGCCGTTCCACTGTTCGCTGATGTGTGAGATCGAGAAGGAGTTCGAGGACGCCTTGTGGTGTGTTCCCTTCGGGGAGCCCCGCACGACAGTGCTCAGCTCCGTGACCGGTGCCCCGGTCCGTACGGCCGCGGAGTGCAGGGTGCTGTTGCGCCGCCAGCTCAGTGGCCCCGTGCGGTGGGTCGAGGTCCTGCGCGCCGCCGAGGCGTCCGGTTGTGCCGCCTTCATCGAGGTCGGCCCCGGCAGGGTGCTCAGCGGATTCGCCCGTCGCGCCGTACCGGATGCCACGGTGCGCAGCACCAACGACGCGCCTCGCGTCACCGGGCTGCTCCGTCTGCTGCGCGGCTGACCTGGGCGTCCGGAACCCGGACATGGCAAGAGGGCCATGTCCCCCCCCCGTCAACAGAGAGGTTCACCATCATGTCCGAGACAGCTCTCGACCACCTGACCGTCGTCCGGGACGCGGTCGCCGAAGCGCTGGGCCTTGAGGCAGAAGACGTGACCGCCGAAGCCACGCTGCTGGACGAGCTCGGCGCGGAGTCCATCGACCTGCTCGACATCCTCTTCCGCATCGCGCGGGCCTCCGGCGTGAAGATCACTGTGTCGGACATCGGAGACCTGCTCCAGGGTGGCATTCCGGACGAGGAGTTCGGCGACGAGAACGAGGTCGTCAACGACACCGGCCTGAGCCACCTGGAGAAGGTGCTGCCGCAGTTCGACCGCACGCGGCTGGCGGAGCCGCTCACCGCCGACGGGGTGCTGGCCCTCTTCACCGTACGCAACCTCGTCGACCTGCTGACCGAGCGCGCGGCGGCAGCCCGTGCGGCGTGACGGCAGGCCGCTGACCGGTCTGCCGTTCTCCGGAAGCGACGATTGAACGGGGAGAGCCATGATGCTCCAGAACCGCGCCGCTCTCGTCACGGGGGCGTCGCGCGGGATCGGCCGCGCCATCGCGCTGCGGCTGGCGGGCGAAGGCGCGGCCGTGGCCGTCAACTACCGCTCACACAGCGACGAAGCGTTCTCCGTGGTGAAGGACATCGAGGCGGCGGGCGGACGGGCGGTGGCACTCGGCGCGGATGTGGCGGACCCGGCCGCGGCGCACGAGCTCGTCGAGCAGGCCCGCGCGGCCCTGGGCGGCTTGCACGTGCTCGTCAACAACGCCGGCATCACCCGGGACGGACTGCTCTGGGATGTCGGCCCCGACGCCTGGTGGGACGTGATGAAGGTCAACTTCGGGGGCGCCTATCACTGCACCCACGCCGTCGCACCGCACTTCATGGCGCAGCACCAGGGCGCCGTCGTCAACATCTCCTCCGTGATGGGGGAGAGAGGGTGGATCGGCCAGTCCAACTACTCCGCCTCCAAGGGGGCGCTCAACGCCTTCACCCGCAGTGCCGCGGTCGAGCTGGCCCGCTTCGGGGTGCGGGTCAACGGCGTGCTCGCGGGCATCGTCCCCACCGAACTGGTGGGGGAGGTGCTGGCGAAGGACGGCGGCCGAGGTATCAGGCAGCAGGTGCCGATGCGGTCCTTCGGCACCTGCGAGCAGGTCGCCTCGGTCGCGGCCTTCTTGGCGGGCCCGGGCGCGGAGTACATGACGGGCGAACTCGTGCTGGTGGACGGCGGACTCGCCTCCCAGCTCGGTATCGGACGCCCCTGAGGGGGAGAGGAGCGGACTGTGCGATTCCATCTGATCGACCGGATCGAGTCCTGGAAGCCGAACGAACGCATCACCGCGCGCAAGGTCACCTCCCGCGGAGAGGATTACTGGCAGCGGGTGGAAGGTCGCCGGGTGATGCCCTTCGGGCTCCTGCTGGAGTCCGTGTGCCAGGCGGCTACCTGGCTCATCCTCCTCAGCACCGACCACGACCGGCGGGCGGTGCTGCTCGCCGTCGAGGAGGCCGTCGAGCACCGGGCCGCCGCTCCGGGCGAGGTGCTGCGTGTCTCGGCGGAGATCGTCTCGCTCACCGCGGAGGCGGCCGTTGTCGACGGCAGCGTCGAAGTGGACGGCGAAACCGTATTCAGCGCGCGTGGGATCATGTGCGGGCTCGTCGAGGCCGGACGGCTCGACGACCCGGCCGACACCGCGCGCATGGGCGGCCTGCTGCTGGGCGGAGGGCTGGCCCCGTGAAGCGCGTGGTCATCACGGGGGCCGGCGCGGTCACCCCGCTCGGTAACGACGCGGAAACCACCTTCCAGGGGCTGTGCGAGGGCCGGAACGGCATCGGGCCACTGACGACGTTCGACCCCACGGGCTTTCCCGTACGCATCGCCGGTGAAGTGCGCGATCTCGACCCCGGGGCCGGGATGGCGGCGCGGCTCGGCGTCGCGAGGCTGTCCCGCGCGGGGCAGTTCGGGATGGCCGCGGCAGCGGAGGCACTGCGTCGCGCCGGGGTGGGCGAGGAAGCCTGCCCTGAGTCCGAACGCGGCGTCGCCATGGGCGCGAGTGTCGGCCGGCCCGACCTCCAGTACCTCGTGGAGACCCACCGGATACGGGCCGGGAGCGGGCGTGCCGACGCCTTCCTGCCGCAGAGCCCGCGCTCCGTACTGCGGGACAACCAGAACCTCCCCTTGAGCACCATGGCCCGGCTGATGTCGGCCACCGGCCCGATGATCGGTGTCAGCACCGCGTGCTCGGGCTCCGGCCACGCGATCGGCGAGGCGTTCCGTGCCATCCAGGAAGGCGACGCGCGGCTCATGCTCGCGGGAGGCTACGACTCCCTGACGAGCTGGATCGACGTGCTCGGGTTCAGCCTCCTCGGGGCCATGACCGAACGGCACAACCACGAGCCCGACAGGGCCTCACGGCCCTTCGACGCGAACAGGTCCGGCTTCGTCGTGGGAGAAGGCGCCGTCGTCTTCGTCCTGGAAGAGCTGGAGTCCGCCCGTGACCGCGGCGCTCGGATCACGGCGGAGATCCTCGGCTACGGGAGCACTCTCAACGCGTGGCGCATCACCGATTCCCCGCCCGACGGGTCGGGCGCGATCCAGGCGATGGAGGGCGCCATCGCCGAATCGGGCCTCGGCGCGGAGGATATCGACTACGTGGTGGCACACGGCACCGGCACCCACGGCAACGACCTGTCGGAGACCGTGGCGATCAAGGAGGTGTTCGGCGGCCACGCCCACCGGCTGGTGGTCAGCTCGCCCAAGTCCATGACCGGTCATCTGACCTCGGCAGGCGCCGCACTGAACGTCCTGGCCGGAGTGGGGGCGATCGGGAATTCGGTCGTCCCGCCCACCAGGAACCTCGACACACCCGACCGGCATCTCGACCTCGACTACGTGCCCCGCACCGCGCGCCGCATGCCGGTGGGCGCGGTGCTCGCCAACGCCTTCGCCTTCGGCGGGAGCAACACGAGCCTCGTCATCGGCGCCTACCAGGAGAACTCATGACAACCACCGCAGTCGGCGTGCCGGATCTCCTGACCGCCGGTGATTTCGACCGGATCGTGGACTTCGAAGCCGGTCGGCGGGTCGCGGCCGTGCGCAATATCCCGGCGACACTGCCGCATTTCGCCACCCACTTCCCACGCCTCCCCGTGCTGCCGGGCGTCCTGCTGCTGGAAGACATGGCTGCCCTTGCCGTCGGCATGGCCTCCACAGGGCGGCCGCTGCGCCTTCGGGCCGTACGCAACATGCGCTTCCGGCACTCGGTCGGTCCGGGTGATCAGGTCGAGATCACCGTCGAGGCTTCGGACCTGGCCGAGGGTGGCACGGAGTGCGCCGCGGTCGCGCGGGTCGGCGGTCGGCCGGTCGCCACGGCAGGCGCGCTCCTGCTTCGTCCCGTGGAGGCGCTGTGAGTGGTCTGGAGCGTCGGGTGGTGGTCACCGGGATCGGGCTGCTCACGGCCCTGGGGGAAGGCGTACAGGCCACCTGGGAGGGGCTGTTGGCGGGGCGCAGCGGCATCGGTCCCATCCGGGCCTACGATCCACGGCCGTTGCGCACCCGCCTGGCCGCCGAGATCGAGGGATTCGAACCGGAGCGATTCATGGCGCGCCGGTCGTTGCGCATGCTCAACCGCGGCGATCAACTCGCCGTCGCAGGTGCGGTGTTGGCCCTGGAGGACGCCGGTCTCCATGGGAAGCAGGGCGGCGGCGCCGGGCTCGGCCCGCGGACCGGGCTGTATCTCGGGGGCAACAAGGAGGTGCCGAAGCTGGACGAGCTCATCGGCAACCTCGGCCGTGTCCGCCGCGCCGACGGAACGGTGGACCTGGCGGAACTCGGACGGAATGCCTCCTCGATCATCGCTCCGCTGTTCTACGTCGAAGGGCTGCAACCCGCCGCCGCTTTCCACATCTCGGAGAAGTTCGGGATACGCGGGGCCAACGCGTTCTTCGCGGGCACCGCGGACTCCGGAGCCGTCGCACTCGGGCGGGGTATGCGCTCCGTGCGACGGGGAGAGGCGGACATCGCGCTCTGCGGCGGATACGACGACGCCACCTCGTGGTGGACGATGGCGAAGATGGACGGGCTCGGCGTCCTCACCAGCCGTGACGAACTGGGCGGGCGGGCCTTCCGTCCCTTCGACCGCGAGCACAGCGGCTCCGTGTTCGGGGAAGGCGCGGCGCTGCTCGTCCTGGAGGAACGGGAACACGCGCTGGCGCGCGGCGCGCGCTGTTACGCGGAGATCGACGGCTTCGGCACCGGCAACGACTGCACGAGGCCACCGAGCCCCGACCCTGACGGCCGTGGCTTGTCCCGGGCCGTCGCCCGCGCGCTGGCGGACGCCGGGCGGGGGCCGGGGACCGACTACATCGCCGCACACGGCTGCGCCACGCCGCAGGGCGACGTGAGCGAGACCCGGGCTCTGCACGACGCGCTGGGGCCGAGCGCAAGAGCCGCCCAGATCAGCAGCGTCAAACCCCAGACCGGCCATCTGCTCGGCGGCGCGGGGGCCCTCAACGTGGCGGTGGCGGCGCTCGCCCTCGACTGCGGGACGGTGCCGGCCACGCTGCACTGCGACACCCCCGCCGCCGGGTGCGACCTGGACTGGATCCCCGGCTCTCCGCGCGACAGCGCGCCGCGCACGGCCCTCGCCCTCGCCCGTGGCCTGGAGGGGCAGGCGGCGGCCCTGTCGTTGAAGCGCGCCGGGTGACGGCGCCCGCGCCTCCGTCCCCCGCGGGGGGCGGGGGAGACCTTTCGGTATCGCACATCTCAGGACGGCCAGGCGTGGAAGGAGACGACGCGATGGACGGTACGCCCCGAAAGACCCGGCACGTGGTCATCACAGCCGTGGGAGCGGTGACGGCGCACGGCATCGGTGCCGAGGCGCTGTGGAAAGGCAGCCTGGATGGCACGGTGGCCATTCGTCCCCTGGAAGCCTTCGCCGGGGACGGCTCCACCCCGAGGATAGGGGGAGCGGTGCAGGAGCTGCCGGTTCCGGCTCACGACTATGCGTCAGGGCTCGGTGGGGCGCGGGACCCCGCCCTCGACTTCGCGCTCACCGCGGCACAGGAGGCGCTCGCCGCGAGCGGGCTGACCGGGGTGTCCCCGGAACGCTGGGGGATCGCGTTCGGCAGCTGCAACGGCGGTACCCGCAGCGGGGAACTCGAGCTGAGCCGGACGCGCGAATCCGGGGGAGCGGCCGGGAACCCCTTCCAGCCCTTGCTGGTGTCCCCGCAGGCCCTGGCGGAGGCATTGAGCGCGGCGTTCGGTATCAAGGGGCCTGTCCTGTCGGTCAACACTGCGTGCGCGTCCGGTGCGCACGCCTTGGCGCACGCGCTGGAGACGATCCGCGGGGGACGCGCCGACGCGATGCTCGTGGGAGGCAGCGACGCGTTCACCGAGACGGCCTTCGCCGGGTTCGCCAGCCTCCAGTCGCTGTCCGGCCGCCCGGCCGCCCCGTATTCCAGGGACCGGGACGGCCTCTCGCTGGGCGAGGGGAGCGGCATGCTGGTGCTGGCGGAGGAATCCGTCGCACGGCGTTGCGGAGCGCCGGTGCTGGCGAGGCTGCTCGGCTACGGACTCTCGGCCGACGGGTATCACGCCACGGCGCCGCACCCGGAGGGCGAGGGCGCGGCCCGGGCCATCCGGGGCGCGATGAGTGCGTCCGGCATCTCCGCCGAGGACATCGGCTACATCAACGGCCACGGAACAGGCACCCGGAAGAACGACGAGGCGGAGAGCAACGCCGTACGTGCCGCCCTCGGCGAGGCCGCTGAGAAGACCCCGCTGAGCAGTACGAAGTCGATGGTCGGGCACCTGCTCGGCGCTGCCGGCGCCGTGGAGGCGGTCGTCACCGTCCTGGCGCTGCGGGACCAGACGCTGCCGCCCACGGCCGGGTTCACCGGCATCGATCCCAAGTGCGCCTTGGACAGCGTGCCGTTGAAGGCGCGACCACAACCGGTGGACGTGGCCCTGTCCAACAACTTCGCCTTCGCGGGGGCCAACGCCACCGTCGCCTTGGCCCGGCCGGGCACGGCGGTGTCCGCCTCGCCCGAAGACGGGGGCGAGGACGTCGTCGTGACCGGCATCGGTGTGGTGACGGCAGGCGGCCAGGACCCGGACGCGCTGTGGGACAGCTACCGGGCGGGCGAGCGCCTCGGTGGTCCGCGCCATGGACTGTGGGCCGCCCCCGCCGAGTTCGACCCCGACCGGTGGGTCCCGCCTCGCGAACGCCGGCGGATGGACAGGCTCGGCCTGCTCGCCGTCGCCGCCTGTCACGAAGCGCTGGCGCACGCGGGCCTCGAAACCCACGACAGGGTGGGCGTGATGCTCGGCACCGGACTGGGGCCGATGCGCAGCACGGAGGAGTTCTGCGGGCCCGTACTCGCCGGGGGCTCCGCAGCGGCCAACCCGGCCGTCTTCCCCAACACCGTCTTCAACGCCGCTGCGGGCCAGGTCGCCATGCTGCTCGGTGCCAAAGGGCCCACATCCACGCTCACGGCGGGGCACGCGGCGGGCGCATCCGCCCTCTCCGTGGCGCACGACCTGCTGCGCACGGGCCGCGCCGACGCGGTGCTCTGTCCGGCGGTGGACGACCTCTCGGCCACAGTGCTCGGTTTCTACGGTGCGCTCCCGCTCTTCCGCGGGGCCGCGGGGCGCCGCTACACCTTGGCTGACGGTGGCGTCGCGCTGCTCCTTGAGCGTGCTTCTGCCGCCCGTGCCCGGGGCGCCCGGCCGCTCGCGGAATTCGTGGGACACGGCACGGCGTCCGACGCACTCGGGATAGGGCGCTGGGACGCGCACGGGGCCGGGGTCGAGCGCGCGATGCGCAACGCTCTGGCGGACAGCGGTCTTGAGGCCGCCGACCTGGAATCCGTGTGGGCCAACGCGGCGGGGCTGGCGGCGGTGGACCGTCCGGAGGCGCGGGCGATCGGCAGGCTGGTCGGGGGCTCACCCATCCCGGTGCACGCCCCCAAGCGCGTGGTCGGCGAGCCGGTGGGCGCCGGAGCGCAACTCGCGGCGGCGCTGGCCATCACCGGCTGGCGGCGCACCGGGACCTCGGGACCTGTGCTCGTCAACAGTTCCTCTCTCGGCGGCACTCACATCAGCCTCGTGTTCCGACCAGCGACGGAGAACTGACCATGCCCAAGCACATGCCCGCCCTCCGCAAGGTGTCCTTCCTCGCCACCGGTGCCCACCTGCCGGGCGACCCCATCGACAACGCGTCCCTGGAGCGTCTGTGCGGCCCGCTGCCGGAGGACGTACTCGCCGGGACCGGGGTGCGGCACAGGCACTGGATCATCGACCCGGAGACCGGTGAACACCGGTCCAGCACGACCGACATGGCGACAGCGGCGGCCCGCCTCGCCCTCGCACGCGCGGCCCTGGAGCCCGGTGACATCGACCTCCTGGTGATGTCCACGGCCAGTCCTGACCACGCCCTCCCGGCGGCGGGCACCTTCGTCCAGGAACGGCTGGGGCTCGACCGGTGTGCCGTCGTCGATGTGCGCGCCGGCTGCGTGGGGGCGGTGCAGGCGCTCGACTACGCCCGCCGCATGCTGGCCGACGGGACCTACGGAACGGCGCTCGTCATCGGCGCCGAGTCGATCTCGCCGCTGCTGGCCGCCGTCTATCTCGGCCGTGATCCGTTCCGCGTCCGGATGCGTGACCGGCTCACCGCGTACACCTTCGGGGACGGAGCGGGAGCCGTCGTACTGCGTGGGGGTGAGGAGGGGTCGGCCGCCGAGGATCCAGTCGGGCACACCTTCGCGACCCAGTGCCTCGGTGGCGGACGGCGGCCGGGCATGCAGGTCTTCGGCGGCGGCACGGACGCCCCGCTGGGCGAACAGCGGACGCGTGAGCGGTTGATGGAGATCCGGCTGGATGTCCGGGGCACCGCGGAGTTCGGCCCGCGGGTGTTCGTCACCGGCCTGAGGGACGTGCTGCGGCGTTCCGGTCTGACGGTGCACGATGTGGACGCCTGTGTCCTGCCCGAGGGGAACGCCGACTATTTCAGCCGGGAGTTCGAAACCGCGGGGATCGGCGTAGCCGATCACAGCGTGCTGCAGAAGATCATTGTCGAGAATCTGGCGGATGCCGGTGCCACGGGCTCCGCCGCGGTGCCACTCGCCCTCGACGCGGGGATCGCGGCCGGCCGGGTGCTTCCGGGACATACGGTCCTGCTGCTCGCCATCGAGGCCAGCCGCTATCTCTACGCCGGACTCACTCTTACCTGGCAGGGGCCCGGACATGCCTGAACCGTCCCTCGGGTCCGAGGACTTCCCTCCGGCCCGGCACGACGAAGGACACGCTGCCGTGCCCGCTGACGCAGCGGCGATCGAGAGCGGCGACGAGCGTAACAAGGCGGTCATCCGCAGGGTGTTCGACGAGTTCGTCAACCGGGGCGACTTCTCCGTGGTCGACGAGGTGTACCGCACCGATGTGGTCGATCACCAGCCGTTGCCCGGAGCCCCGAAGGGCCTTCCCGGAGTCAAGTACACCATCGCCGGGTTGCGGGGCGGATTCCCTGATCTGCACGTCACCATCGAGGACATGAGCGCCCATGCGGACCACGTCGTCATCCACAACACCTGGCGGGGCACTCATCTCGGCGATTTCCTCGGCATACCTCCGACCGGCAGGGTCGTGGAGTTCACGGGGGTGGTCGTCTGGCGACTGGCAGGCGGGCTGATCGCCGAACGCTGGGGCATCGGGGTCGAGTCGAACATGCTCGCCGAACTGGGCATGAGGAGCCTGGCGCCCGGCAATCGGAGCGGCGCCCGCAGGAGACGGACAGCGCAGCCGCCGCCCGGCTGAGCCGTGTGTGAGCTGAGCCCAGCCCCCACGAAGCCCCCGGACCCGCCGCGCGGGCCCGGGGGGCCGGGAGTCAGTTTTGTACCGCCGGGATGTCGGCGTAGCCCGAGATCTCGCGGGGGTTGCGGGGGCCGGGGCCCACGTAGCGGGCCGACGGGCGGACCAGGCGGCCCGTCCGCTTCTGTTCGAGGATGTGCGCGCTCCAGCCCGCCGTGCGGGCGCAGGTGAACATCGACGTGAACATGTGCGCCGGGACCTCCGCGAAGTCCAGCACGATCGCGGCCCAGAACTCGACGTTCGTGGCCAGCACCCGGTCCGGGCGGCGGTTGTGGAGCTCCTCCAGGGCCGCCTTCTCCAGCGCCTCGGCGACCTCGAAGCGGGGCGCGGCCAACTCCTTGGCCGTGCGCCGCAGGACGCGGGCGCGGGGGTCCTCCGCGCGGTAGACGCGGTGGCCGAAGCCCATGAGGCGCTCACCCTGGTCCAGGGCCTGTTTGACGTACGCCGTCGCGTCGCCCGTGCGCTCGATCTCCTCGATCATGCCGAGCACCCGGGACGGCGCCCCGCCGTGCAGCGGGCCGGACATCGCGCCGACCGCGCCGGACAGGGCGGCGGCGACGTCCGCGCCGGTCGACGCGATGACGCGGGCGGTGAACGTCGAGGCGTTCATGCCGTGTTCGGCCGCGGAGGTCCAGTACGCGTCGACGGCCTTGACGTGCCGTGGGTCGGGCTCGCCGCGCCAGCGCTTCATGAAGCGCTCCACGATCGTCTCCGCTTTGTCGATCTCCCGCTGCGGGACCATCGGCAGGCCCTGCCCGCGCGCCGACTGGGCGACGTAGGAGAGCGCCATGACGGCGGCGCGGGCGAGGTTGTCGCGGGCGGTCGCCTCGTCGATGTCGAGGAGGGGCTTGAGGCCCCAGACGGGGGCGAGCATCGCCAGCGCCGACTGCACGTCGACCCGGATGTCACCGGAGTGCACGGGGATCGGGAACGGCTCGGCGGGCGGCAGACCGGGGTTGAACGAACCGTCGACCAGCAGACCCCAGACGTTCCCGAAGGACACCTGACCGACCAGGTCCTCGATGTCCACACCGCGGTAGCGGAGCGAGCCGCCTTCCTTGTCGGGTTCTGCGATCTCCGTCTCGAACGCGACGACTCCTTCGAGTCCGGGTACGAAGTCGGACATCAGGCGGCTCCTCATGATGTGTGCGACGAGCGGGTCCGGGCCGGTTACGCGGCCGCTCGGCGCGGCTCGCGGTCCGGATCGGTCAACCCGGGTCATGCCCCGTGCGGCTGTCTTTCACCCGGTTCCGCGCCCGGCCTTCGCGGGCGCCGGGTACCCGGATTCAGGCCGGACACGATAGCTGGTGATGTGCGGGTCCCACAGCCTCCCGCCCTGCGATTTTGAGGTGTCCGGACAGACGCGGGGAAGGGTGATGTCCGGCACACCGCGGAATTCCGCGATCGCGGGGTCCGAAGGGAACGCGAAGGGCAGACTGATCGGCTACGCCCGAGTGGGCGAAGAGGGCCGGTGTTGCAAGATGAGCGCGTGACCCTTCCCGATGAGTTCCCCACACCGGAGTTCCGCCCGCCGGAGTTCCACGCGGGCGCCCTCGATCCCGCCGGCATGCGCGAGCAGTACGGCTCCCGGGGCCTGCTGGAGACGGACCTGGCCACAGGCCCGTACGAGCAGTTCGCCGCCTGGTTCGCCGAGGCGTTCGCGAGCGGGCTCCAGGAACCCAACGCCATGGTCCTGTCGACCGCGGACGCCGAAGGACGGCCCAGCGCGCGGACCGTGCTCCTCAAGGGCTACGACGAGCGCGGTTTCGTCTTCTACACCAACTACGGCTCGCGCAAGGCCGGTGAGATCGACGGAAATCCGCACGTCTGCCTGCTCTTCCCCTGGCACCCGCTCGCCCGGCAGGTCATCGTGACGGGCACCGCGCGGCGGGTGGACCCGGAGGAGACCGCCGCGTATTTCCACTCCCGGCCGCACGGCTCGCAGCTCGGCGCGTGGGCGAGTTCCCAGTCGGCGGTCGTCGGCTCGCGCGCGGAGATCGACGCGGCGTACGAGCGACTGGCCGCACGCTATCCGGAGGGCGAACCGGTGCCGGTGCCCACCGGGTGGGGCGGATTCCGGGTGGCCGCGGAATCGGTGGAATTCTGGCAGGGCCGCGAGAACAGGCTGCACGACCGCCTGCGATATGTCCTGGCGGACGGCCTCTGGCGAGTGGAGCGGCTCTGCCCGTGAGAGCCTCGTTAAGGACGCCGCCGGAGGGAGCCGGAAAACGCAGCGATCCGTGGGCCACTGCTCGTCATGACGACGAGCGCCGAGCGGACGACTCGGCAGCCCACGGATCGGGTGACTGCTTGGGATTGGCCGGCGGAGCCGGCGTTGCGCTGTGCGCGACGACGGGCGCTAGCCCGCAGTCACCTCACGCGTCCGGACTGAAATCATGTCCCGAACCACCTCCCTTCTCGTGTGCGCACCACCCTAGGAAGCGTGCCGGGGACCCACAACCCAATTTCCTGTGGGCAACGATTTCCCCGAAGACGGTGTGGTGCCCAGCACGGTCGAGTTGAATGACCCGTCGTGCAGGACATGCAGACGCGTCCAGCTGGGGGTACCTCGTGACCGCACCACACCAGTCCGGGCCGGTCCGCCCGGAAGCACTCGCCGGCCCCGGGCCCGGTTCCGCCCCCGGCGCCGACTGCGACGACTCGGATCTCCTGGCCGCGCTCCTCGACGGGATGGACGCGGCCCTGTGCGCGTTCGACGCCGACGGCACGGTCACCCACTGGAACCGCGAGGCCGAGCGGATACTGGGCTGGACCGCGTCCGAGGCCGTCGGGCGGCACGGGCTGGCCGGCTGGGCGGTGCGCACGGCGGACGCCGAGGAGGTCACCGCGCGGCTGACGGCCGCGATGCGGGCGCACGGCCGCCAGGTGCACGAGTTCGCGCTGCTGACCAAGGACGGCGGGCGGGTCCTCGTGCGTACGCAGCTGTCGGCGGTGCCCGGCGCGGACGGCAGGCCCGCGGGCGCGTACTGCGCCTTCAGCGAGGTGCACACGCAGATCGACCTGGAGCGGTCGATCGCGCTGAGCGAGGCGCTGTTCGGGGACGCGTCGTGGGGCGTGGTCCTTGTGGACGCCGACCTGCGCCCGGCGCTCGCCAACGCGCACGCGGCGCGCGCCCTGCGCTCGGGGCGCACGGCCTTGCTGGGGCGCCCCCTCGGTGAGCTGCTCGACCAGGGCGTGGAGGAGATCGAGGGCGCCCTCCAGCACGTACTGGCCGCCGGCGCCCCGTCCGCCCCCACCGACCTCTGGGTGACCCTGCGCGACCAGGGCGGGGCCCCGCCCGAGCGGCGCTGCTGGCGCAGCGGCTTCCTGCGGCTGGCCTCGCCGCTGGCGGAGGAGCCGGTGCCGCTGGGGGTGGCGTGGCTGTTCATGGACGTGACGGCGGCCCGGCTGACCGAGCAGGACAGCGCGCGACTGCGCTTCCGCAGCAGCCAGTTGCACCGCGCGGGCCGGGCGGTCGCCGAGTGCGAGGACCCGATGGAGGCCGCCACCCTCTATCTGGACTTCGCGCTCGCCGGCTTCGCCGACCACGCCCTGGTCGACCTGCTGCCGGAGCCGGAGGCGACCCCGAGCGAGCCGGTCAGAGTCGTACGGGCCGCGGCCACGCCGTCCGGTACGCCCGGCCCGGCCGCCTCCCCGGCGACGGTCCGGGGCGGCATCCCGGTGCCGTACGCGGAGGGCCACCCGGCGCTCCAGGCGGTCGAACGCTGCGGTTCCGTACGGGCCGTCTCGGACTGCTCGGAGGGGTGGGCGGCGGCGCGCAAGTGGCCGGACGGCACGCTGCACGCCCTGGCGACGCCCCTGCGCAGCCGGGGCCGGACAGTGGGCGTGGTCACCTTCCTCCGCGGCCCGTCCCGGCGGCCGTTCGACAGGGCGGACGCGACGTACGCGGAGGACATCGCCTCACGGGTGGCGGCCTCGGTCGACCTGGCGGTGGCGACGGGGGGTTAGAGCGGAGGGCCGGAGCGGGGGAGCGGAGCGGTCAGTGCCGGAAGAAGATGCGGTCGCCGTACTCGTCCATGACGCGGCCGTTCCACTCGTGGCCCCCGTCGACGTTCCCGGAGCGGAGCATCGGCGGGTCGATACCCCGCTCGGCGAGCGCCCCCGCGGCACTGGCGACGACGGCCTGCATCAGCGCGCTCGTGACCACGGTGGACGCCGGGCCGAAGGGCGCGGCGATGCCGTCGGCGGTCAGCTCCGCGTCCCCGATCCCGATCTTGCTGTCGATGACGAGGTCGCAGTGGTCCTTGAGGAACGTCCCCGACGTGTGCCGCGACCGGGTGTGCTCGGCGTAGGAGAGCGACGTGACGCCGACGACGCGGAGCCCGAGCGCGCGGGCGTTCATGGCCATTTCCACGGGCAGTGAGTTGCGGCCCGACAGCGAGATGACGATCAGCACGTCACCGGCCTGCGCGGGGCTCGTGTCCAGCACCGCGCCGGCGAGGCCGTCGACCCGCTCCAGCGCGCTGCCGAGGGTGGCGGGCATGACGTCGAGGCCGATGACACCGGGCACGGCGAGCAGGTTGACCAGGGCGAGGCCGCCCGCGCGGTAGACGACGTCCTGGGCGGGCAGCGAGGAGTGCCCGGCGCCGAAGACGAAGATCCGGCCCCCGGCCGCCACGGCGTCGGCCAGCATCGACCCCGCGGTGGCGATGTGCTCCGCCTCCTCGTCGCGCACCCGCTGGAGAAGCCCGATCGCGGCGTCGAAGAACTGCCCGGCCAGCTTGTTCTCGCTCATCGCTGCGGGGCTCCTTAGCTAGGGATCCGGTGGCGCGTACGGTCTGGGCGTACGCTCGTGGCGCGGATCACGTTGCGGTCTGGACCTGGGCCCTGTCAATACGACGGCGGCGGGCGTCGCCGTCCGCGGCACCGTTGTCAGCGATATGCGTCAGAATTGAGTCCGGGGCCAGCGCACGACTTATCAAGGGGCACGCATGTCCGGTTTGATCGACACCACGGAGATGTATCTCCGCACCATTCTCGAGCTCGAGGAGGAGGGTGTGGTCCCCATGCGTGCCCGCATCGCCGAGCGGCTCGACCAGAGCGGCCCGACGGTGAGCCAGACGGTGGCCCGCATGGAGCGTGACGGTCTGGTCTCGGTCGCGGGCGACCGGCACCTGGAGCTCACCGAGGAGGGCCGCCGGCTGGCCACGCGCGTCATGCGCAAGCACCGGCTCGCGGAGTGCCTGCTCGTCGACGTGATCGGCCTGGAGTGGGAGCAGGTGCACGCCGAGGCGTGCCGCTGGGAGCACGTGATGAGCGAGGCGGTGGAGCGGCGCGTGCTGGAGCTGCTGCGCCACCCCACGGAGTCGCCGTACGGCAACCCCATCCCGGGCCTGGAGGAGCTGGGCGAGCGGCCCGAGCCGGACCCCTTCCTCAACGACGGCATGGTCAGCCTGATGGACCTGGAGCCGGGCAGCGAGGGCAAGACCGTCGTCGTCCGCCGCATCGGCGAGCCCATCCAGACGGACCCCCAGCTGATGTACACGCTGCGCCGGGCGGGCGTGCAGCCGGGCGCGGTCGTCAGCGTGACGGAGTCCGCGGGCGGCGTGCTCGTCGGCAGCGGCGGCGAGGCGGCGGAGCTGGAGGCGGACATCGCCACGCACGTGTTCGTGGCGAAGCGGTAGTTCCGGCGGCGGCGGCCGGGGTGCCGCCTGTGCCCCTTCTTTTGCGCGGACTGCCCGTTCGTCACCTGCGGGGCCGGGGGTGCCGGAGTGCGCGGATCGTGGGTTCGTGGCCTGCGGGTCCGCGCTTCCGGCCCGTTGGGGACCCCCAAGGGCGCTCTGCTCCACTCCGCGACGCCGAGCCCCCGGCCCGCCGCGGGCGGCGCGGTCAACTCCGGCCCGGACTCCCGGTATAGGGCGCAAAGCGCCCCGCCTCATGCCACGCTGGCGCTGACGCATATGCGCGGTGCGCCGTCGTCCTGGGAGGGGCTGCGATGGGGTCGGTGGCCGGAGATGGCGAGGGCCCCGGCGCTCTCACGAGCAGCCGGGGCCCTGCCTCCCCATGCACCCCCGTGGCGACCCGGAGCCCCGAGCTCCCAGGGTCCGCCCCGTGGACCCTCTTCCCCGAGCGGTCCACGCCCAGGTCGATTACTCCCCTGGGCACCGCCGGTCAACCCTTCAGCAAGGTCACTCGAACGAGGGGTGTTGTACGCGACAGCCGAGTGTTCGAATACCAGTTCTATACAGTGGAGCTGATCGGGGGAGAAAAGGGGGTGCCAGGCTCATGGCGCGGCGTATCGACGTGAGTGGAGGCGGCGGAGTTCGGCTCGCCGCCTGGGAGTTCGCGGACCCGCCGAAGGCGGAGGGCGGCCCGGAGGGCGCGGTGCTGCTGCTCCACGGCCTGATGGGCCGCGCCGCGCACTGGGCGGAGACCGCCCGCTGGCTCTCCACCCGCCATCGCGCGGTCGCGCTCGACCTGCGGGGCCACGGCCGCAGCGAGCGCCCCGTCGACGGCCCCTTCACCCGCGAGGCGTATGTCGCGGACGCCCAGGCCGCCGTCGAGCAGCTCGGGCTCGCGCCCGTCACCCTCGTCGGCCACGCCATGGGCGCCCTCGTCGCCTGGCAGCTCGCCGCCCGCCGCCCCGATCTGGTGCGGGCCCTGGTGATCTGCGAGATGCGGGCCTCCGCGCTGGGGGTCGCCGGGCGGCGCGAGTGGGGTGAGTGGTTCAAGTCCTGGCCGGTGCCCTTCGCCACGCTCGCGGACGTCCGCAAGTGGTTCGGGGAGGACGACCCGGCCCTGGAGCGCCCCAAGCCGGCCCGCGGCGATTTCTACGCCGAGGTGATGGCGGAGCGCTCGGACGGCTGGCGCCCGGTCTTCTCCCGCCGCCAGATGCTGCTCGCCCGCGAGACGTACGCACGCGACGCGCACTGGGAGGACCTCGCGCTGGTGCAGTGCCCGACGCTGGTCGTCCGCGGGCTCGACGGCGAGCTGGGCCGGGCCGAGGCCCACGAGATGGTGCGCGTGCTCCCGCGCGGGGCCTACGCGGAGATCCACGACGCGGGGCACTTCGTGCACTACGACCAGCCGGACGCCTGGCGGCGCGAGGTCGAGCGCTTTCTGGAGACGGCGCTCCCGGCGTAGCCGGGCGCCCCCTCGGCCGGTCCTCGCGCGGGCTTGGCCGGTCCTCACGCAAGGAATTCAACAAGCGTTGACATAATTCGGGTGCGAGGTGTCCACTGGAAGTACGGCTCACCGAGCACTGACCGTGCACACCGAGGAGATGCCATGTCCTCCCAGCTGTCGTCCGCGTCCCTGTCCGCCGACGTCCTCGTCGTCGGTGCCGGTCCCACCGGCCTGCTGCTCGCGGGGGATCTCGCCGCCGCCGGAGTGCGGGTCACGCTGCTGGAGCGGCGGGCCGAGGAGTCCAATCTGACCAGGGCGTTCGCGGTGCACGCGCGCACCCTGGAGCAGTTCGACGCCCGGGGCATCGCCGAACGGCTCCTGGAAACAGGGGTGTTCACCTCCTCCCTGCGCTTCTTCGGCCGGGCCCGGGTCGACCTCTCCCGGCTGCCCACCCGCTTCCCGGGCGTGCTGCTGACCCCGCAGTACGAGACGGAGCGCGTCCTGGAGGAGCGCGCCCTCGCCCTCGGCGCGGTGATCAGGCGGGGCGCCGAGGTGACCGGCCTCCGCCAGGACGCCGACGGCGTGGAGGTGGACATACGCGAGAGGGAGGCCGAGAGCCGGCTGCGCGCGGCGTATGCGGTGGGGGCCGACGGGGTGCGCAGCGCCGTGCGGAAGGCGCTGGGGATGCCCTTCCCGGGAAAGGCCGTGCTGCGGTCCGTGATGCTCGCGGACGTCCGCGTCGACACCGAGCCCGCCGGGCTGCCCGCCTTCGAGGCCGGGGCCGGTGGCTTCGCGTTCCTGGTGCCGTTCGGTGACGGGTGGTACCGCGCCATCGCCTGGGAGCGCGGCAGCGATCTCCCCTCGGACGCCCCCGTCGACATGGAGAATCTGCGGGCCGTCACCCGGGACGCGTTCGGCACCGACTTCGGGATGCACGACGTCCGTTGGACCTCGCGATTCCACAGCGACGAGCGGCAGGTGCCGCGCTACCGCGACGGCCGGGTCCTCCTCGCGGGCGACGCCGCGCACGTCCACTCGCCCGCCGGGGGCATGGGGATGAACGCGGGCATCCAGGACGCCGCCAATCTCGGCTGGAAGCTCGCCGCCGTCCTCCAGGGCCGGGCGGAGAGCGCGCTGCTCGACAGCTATCACGACGAACGCCACCCGGTGGGCAAGCTGACCCTCCGCCTCAGCGGCGCCATCCTGCACGCCGCGCTCCTCGGCTCACCCGCCGCCCGCGCCCTGCGCGACGTCGCGGCCGATGCCGTCGGAGTCCTGCCCTTCGCCCTCGACCGCAGCGCGCGCCTGGTGTCCGGCATCGGCATCGACTACCCCGCCCCGCCCGGGGCCCACCCGCTGACCGGCCGCCGCGCCCCCGACCTGCCGCTGGCCGAGCCCGCCGTCGGCCCGTCCAGGCTCTACGAAGCGCTGCGCGCCGGACGGCACGTCCGCGTCCTGCCGCGCGGCGCGAAGACCGGGACCGAGCCGGACGTCACCACGGTCACCCGGGCCGACGCGCTCCCGGTGACCCTGCTCGTGCGGCCGGACGGGCATGTCGCGGAGGCTTCCTGACCGCCGCCCGGCACGGTCGCGGAACGGGAGACCTCACCTGCGCCGGGCGTCCGCCGCGTCCCGCCCGCACGCGTACGCCAGCGAGCTGACCAGCTCCTCGGCGTCGGGGAGCCAGCGGTTGGCGGCGGTGGGTTCGCGCGCCCAGAGCACCGAGCCGCGCGACCCCATGCGGGTCGGCGGGGCGACGACGTAATCCCCTTCACCCCGTGCGACCAGATCGAGCGTGGAGGGGTGCCAGCCGAGCTTCCGCGCGAGATCGCCGACCTTCAACGCCCCACCGGGCAGCACGAAGAACAGCATCCGTCCGTACGGCGTGCAGGTGACGGGGCCGAGCGGGGTGCCCATGCGCTCCATGCGGGCGAGCGCCAGGCACCCGGCGGTGTCCGGCACGTCCAGCGCGTCGAACGTGCGCCCCGTCGGCAGCAGGACCGAGGAGCCGGGCTGCCGCGCCCACATCCGGCGGGCGGCGACGGCGCTCCCGGTGGCCTGGGTCGCCCAGTCGGGGCGGGCGGGGTGCGCACCCGGGGCGGGGCAGCCCAGTTCGCCGCACGAGCAGCGCTCCCGCCCCTCCTCGGCCTCCAGCCAGGTGCCGGCGAAGACGTCCCAGTGCCGTTCTTCCGCGTACCGGACAGCCGCGTCCAGCAGCCGCTCGCCGCGCTGTTGAGGGACGAGCGGTGCTCCTACTACTCCGATGGTCTCTTCCACGTCCTTCACAACTCCCCTTGTCACGAGGGGTTACGGCTCAGGGTCATGCTTGTCGGCCGCGGTCGGATATGCACATGGGGCGCACGGATGCATGTACGGGGGCGCAGGCGCGGGTTCCCCGCCGCAGGTGGGTAGCCACCTGCGAGGCGAAAGGGCGATGCAGTCATTGTTTGGCCATTGCCGCCTTTGCTGTCATTACCGTTAAGTCCGCATTCTCCGGACATTCAGGGGGCAAAGATCACAGGGGAAGACGCTCTCAGCAGCTGTCTCAGCTTCTCCGCACCTCGCGGCGCGAGCCGCGAACGCTTAGCAGTCTCAGGGGGTACAGCATGGCCGCACGGCCACTCGTGGCGCGGCAGCCGAACGAACGGCTGCAAGCACTCATTCAGGAAGCAGCCTGCTCCAACGCCGGGTTGGCGCGCCGCGTCAACATGTGCGGGGCCGAGCACGGCCTCGACCTGCGGTACGACAAAACATCCGTAGCCCGCTGGCTCCGTGGCCAGCAACCCCGCGGCCGCGCACCCGGCATCATCGCCGAGGCGCTCGGCCGCAAGCTCGGCCGCACGGTCACGATTGACGAGATCGGCATGGCCAACGGCAAGAACCTCGCGTCCGGCGTCGGCCTCCAGTTCTCCCCGACCGTACTGGGGGCCATCGAGCAGGTCTGCGAGCTGTGGCGCAGCGACGTCGGACGGCGGGACTTCCTCAGCGGCACGTCCGTGGCGTCCTCCGCCCTCGTCGAGCCCAGCCGTGACTGGCTGATCACCGGCGCCGACCCACAGGTCGCGCGCAACGCCGGGGCCCGCGTGGGCGCCTCGGACGTCGAGGCCGTACGCGCGACCACGGACGCCCTCGTCGAGCTCGACCACCGCTACGGCAGCGGACACGTCCGGCCCGTCGTCGTCCACTACCTCAACAGCGTCGTCTCCGGGCTGCTCGCCGGCTCGTACCGGGAATCCGTCGGACGGGAACTCTTCGCCGCCGTCGCCCGGTTGACCGAGCTCGCCGGTTACATGGCCGTCGACACCGGCCAGCCGGGGCTCGCGCAGCGCTACTACATCCAGGCTCTGCGGCTCGCCCAGGCCGCCGGGGACCGTGGTTACGGCGGCTATGTGCTCGCCGCCGGCATGAGCCACCTCGCCGCGTCCCTCGGCAACCCACGGGAGATCGCCCAACTCGCCAAGGCCGCGCAGGAAGGGGCGCGGGGGCAGGTCACCCCGCGCGCCGAAGCGATGTTCTGCGCGGCGGAGGCCCGGGGGCACGCGCTGATGGGGGACGCGCGTGCCTTCCAGACGGCCGCCGGGCGCGCCCTGAACCACCTCGAACAGGCCGGTGCCGAAGCGGGCAAGGGCACTGGCGAAGATCCGCCCTGGATCCGCCACTTCGACCACGCCTACCTCGCCGACGAACTCGCCCACTGCCACCGCGACCTCGGCCAGGCCGACCTGGCGCGGCGCCAGGCGGAGGACGCCATCGCGGGCCACCCCGAGGGACGGGTGCGGCGCCGCGCCATCGGGATGCTGCTCCTGGCCACGGCGCAGGTGCAGCAGCGCGACGTGGACGAGGCGTGCGCGACGGGCACGCGCGCCCTGGAACTGCTCGGCACGCTGCGGTCCAACCGGGGGGCGGAGTATCTGGACGACTTCCAGCAGCGGCTGGCTCCTTACCGGGAGGAGCCGGTGGTTCGGGAGTTCGGGGCGCGGTTGGAGGTGGCGGCGGCGTAGGGGCAGGCTGCTGCCCCTGCTTCTGGGTTGTTGTTTGTTGTCCGGTGCGGGTTGCTTGCGCCTTGTGGTGGGGTGGCCTTCGGGCTCGCGGTTGCCGGGTGCGGGTTCGTTGCCGCCTGCGGCGGGAGCGCCCTTCGGGCGCGTCCTCAAACGCCGGCCGGGCTGGGTGTGGTGGGTGCCGGGGGTGGGTCTTCCGGGCTGGGGACCTGGAACGCGGTGCGGTGCGGGTCATGTCGTATTGAGTGCCCCGAATTCGCACCGCGTTCCAGAACCCCACCCTCCAGCCCCACCCCCTCCCGCCGGAGGGCGCGTGCGGGGCTGCGGGGTGCGCCGGTCTTCCCTTTCGGCCCGCCTGGGGGGCTCGTTGCTGTCCGGGTGGGCCCGACGTTTCTTTTCAGCCCGGGGCGCACGCGTTTCTTTCAGCCCGTCCGGCGTTTGAGGACGTGCCCGCAGGGCGCTCCCGCCGCAGGCGGCGAACCGGCCCGCAGGTCGGGGCCCGGGGCAGCGCTCCAGTTTCGGGGCGCGCAGAGTTGTGGGGGTCTGGGGGCTTGCCCCCGGTTTCGGGAAGGGGCGGGATCGGGGAACAAGCCCGCCGCAGGCGCCCACCAACCCGCAGCCGGGGCCTGAGGCGTGTGCCCGGCGCCGGGAGGAGCGGGGTGGGGAACAAGCCCGCCGCCCCACCCGCCCCGCCGCCGTCGGCGCAGCCGTCAGCCGTCAGGATTCGCTTCCAGGCAAGTCAGTTCGATGCTGTCGATCACGGCCTCGTTCGTCTGATGGGTGAGGTGGGCGACGTTCTCGATACCGACCGCCATCCATCCCGACAGGCTCATGATGAGGACGCGCAGACCGTCCGTGCCGTGTTTGGCGAGCACCTCGTCGGCGACCCGCATGGCCTCCTCGGGCACCCGCTCGGCCGGTTCGAGCCCGACGACCTTTCGCATCAGGCCGATCGTGGTGTGGGAGATCTCCGGTGCGATCGCCCGCAGCCGCCGGTCCTCCTCCTCGTCCACTCTTCCCCTCCTTCTGCGCATGATTCCTGGCTACTTGGGAGCACCGTAGGGCACCCCGCAACCCCACGCACTCCGGCTTGACAACGCGTACCCGCGCAGTCCCCCTCGACGTGAGGAGCGAGGTCACCACGCGGATCGGCCGCGCTCCGCGGCGCCCCGGACGGAGTCCGGGGGAGGTGGCCGGGGGAGAGCGGAGGCCGCCCGCCGCAGGCGTGAACCGGCCCGTACCGGAAATACGGGCCGCAACCCGTCCACGGCCCCCGCACCCAGCGGACATGGCACCGCCGCCCGGCGACCCGGTAGCGTGAGGCGACGCCAAGTCCCGTACAAATAGGAGTTCCGGTGACGCAGAGCGGACAGGGAAACGTGCCGCAGCCTCCCGCGCAGGCCCCGCGCGAGGGTGTTGTGCTGCCCGCTCAGCAGGAATCCGCCGAGCGGCGCGGCGCCGATCAGCACCCGGCTCCGGCGCCGGGGCAGCCGTGGGGGCAGCCCTGGGGGCCGGACGCGCAGCGTGCGCCGCTGCCGCCGGAGATGCCGCCGGGCGCGCCGCTGCCGCCCGCCCAGGCGCCGGGCGCCTCGGAGGCCACGCAGTACCTCCCGCCGGTCCAGGACTCGGCCTCGGCGAACGAGGCGACGCGGTACATACCGCCCGTGGGCGGCGGGCCGCTGCCCGACGCCGCGGCCGCGGCGACGCAGTACCTGCCGCCCGTGCCCGCGAGCCCGCAGGGTGAGGCGACGCGGTTCCTTCCGCCGCGGTCGGGCGAGCCGGAGCTTCCGCAGTATCTGCCGCCGGTCGACAACGGCGCGGCCACGCAGTACCTCCCGCCGGTGCAGGAGGCGGGCGCGACGCAGTATCTGCCGCCGGTGGCCGACGACGGCGCCACGCAGTATCTGCCGCCGGTGTCGTCCGGCCCTCCCGTTCCGCCCGGCCCGCACATACCCCCGGCCGGTGGGGCGGCCTTCGCGCAGGCGGGGGAGCGGCCGCCGCCGGCCGAGTTCGACGGGCTGTTCCGGGAGAGCGGTGCCACGGAGGCGCCCCAGGCGCACCGGCAGGTGCCGCCGCCGCGCGGTCCCCAGGCGGGCCCGCCGCCTCAGCCGCAGCCCCAGCAGCCGCCGCGCGGGAAGAAGCTGCCGACCGCCGCGATCGTCGGGATCGTCGTCGCGGCCTGTGCCGCGGCCGGGCTCGGCGCCGGCGCGCTGCTCAGCGGTGGTGGCGACGACAAGAGCGATCAGCAGAACGCGGCGTCGAGCTCGTCCGCGCCCGGCTCCGGTCCGGCGGCCGACGACGGCAAGAAGGACCCGGAGGCCAAGGCCGACGATCCGGCGCTCGCCCAGGCGAAGGCGCTCGACGCGCTCCTGAAGGACAGCAACAACAGCCGTGACGCCGTCATCAGGGCGGTCGACGCGACCCGCAGCTGCAAGGACCTCGACAAGTCGGGGAACGATCTCCGGGACGCGGCGAAGCAGCGTGACGGCCTGGTGACCCGGCTCCAGCAGACCTCGATCGACAAGCTTCCGGACAACGCGGAGCTGTCGGCCCAGCTGACGAAGGCGTGGCAGTCCTCCTCGGCGGCGGACACCCACTACGCGGCGTGGGCGGGTCAGGCGGGCGGCAAGGGCGGTTGCGTCAAGGGCCACGCCAAGCCGACGGGTGACAGCGCGGCGGGTGACAAGGCGAGCGGCGACGCGACGGCGGCCAAGAAGAAGGCGGCCGACCTGTGGAACCCGATCGCGAAGAAATACCACCTGTCCCAGCACCAGTGGACCCAGCTGTAGCAGCGGCGGGCCGCTTCCGGGCACGGGCCCCCGGCCGGGGGCGCGGAGGGGGAACGTACGATCGAGCGTGTGACAGCTTCGGAGAAGTCTCCCCGCCGCGGCCGCCGCTCGACCACCATGGACGGCATGCCGCTCAATGACATGCCATGGTGGCGCTGGCGCGTGAACGTACGCTCCGCGCTGCACATGCTCTCCGACCCGGTGTTCCAGCAGGAGTGCTGGCTGGCCGGGCGCGCGGGTTTCGGGGACGTCACCGACGCCGTCTACCGGCTGGTCGAGGACACCTGGCTGGACAACTGGTCGGCCGAGAAGTACCTCGGGACGATCTTCCGGGACTCCGCCGAGGTGGCCGTCGTCGACGTCGCCGTGCTGCGGGTGCTGCGGATCATGCACCAGGTGGGGGCCGACGCCCCGGTCTCGGCGTATCTGGAGCACCACGGCTGGCCGGACGCCGTCCGGGCCGCCCGTGAGGCGCACGTCCGGCTGGCGGCGAACGACGGGGACGACCCGGACGTCCCGCCCCGTTCGCTGGACGTCCTGGCCCTGGCCACCGGCGCCCGCTGAGCGGGCCCAGCCACCGGCGCGGTCAGGAGGGGGCGTCGGGTGTGCGACGCTATTGGGCTATGAACGCCTCGCAGTCCCCTGTCACCGAAGGGGCCCCGGAACAGTACGTCCTCACTCTCTCCTGCCCGGACAAGAAGGGCATCGTGCACGCGGTGTCCAGCTATCTCTTCATGACCGGCTGCAACATCGAGGACAGCCAGCAGTTCGGCGACAGAGACACCGGGCTCTTCTTCATGCGCGTGCACTTCGGTGCGGACGCGCCGGTGACGCTGGAGAAGCTGCGGGCCAGCTTCGCCGCCATCGGTGACTCCTTCGCGATGGACTGGCAGATCCACCGGGCCGACGAGAAGATGCGCATCGTCCTGATGGTGTCCAAGTTCGGGCACTGCCTCAACGACCTGCTGTTCCGCTCGCGGATCGGCGCGCTGCCGGTCGAGATCGCCGCGGTCGTCTCCAACCACACCGACTTCGCCGAGCTCGTCGGCTCGTACGGCATCCCCTTCCACCACATCCCGGTGACGAAGGACAACAAGGCGGAGGCCGAGGCGCGCCTGCTGGAGCTCGTGCAGGCGGAGAACGTCGAGCTGGTCGTGCTGGCGCGCTATATGCAGGTGCTCTCGGACGACCTGTGCAAGGTGCTCTCCGGGAAGATCATCAACATCCACCACTCCTTCCTGCCGAGCTTCAAGGGCGCCCGCCCGTATCACCAGGCGCACGCGCGTGGTGTGAAGCTGATCGGTGCCACCGCGCACTACGTGACCGCCGACCTCGACGAGGGCCCGATCATCGAGCAGGAGGTCGAGCGCGTCGGCCACGAGGTCACGCCCGACCAGCTGGTCGCGATCGGCCGCGACGTGGAGTGCCAGGCGCTGGCCCGCGCGGTGAAGTGGCACAGCGAGCACCGCGTCCTCCTCAACGGCCGGCGGACGGTCGTCTTCGCCTGAGCCCCGGGCCCGCGGCCCCCCTCTCCCGTCACAGCCGGGAGAGGGAAGCCGTGGCCAGAAGGACGTCGTCGATCGCCTCGCTGTCACCGGTGCGGCCCACGGCCGCGTCCTTCGGGGGTATGTGGCCCGCGGCCAGCCGGCAGAACTCGATCCCGTCCAGGGCGACGTGGGCGACCGTCCCTTCGGGTGAACCGAGGGCGCCGGGGGAGTCCAGCGGGACGTACCAGTGCCCGCCGCCGCTGCCCTCGACCTCCAGGTGGAGCGTGCGGCCCGGGGCGCCCGCCGCGACCAGGGTGCGGGCCGGCGGGGCGAGCCCGGCGCGGCGGCGGCCGGCCAGTGCGCCGGGCAGCATCCGGGCCGCCAGGCCCACCATGTGCTTGAGGTGGGCGGGCGCGGGCGGGTCGTAGGGATAGTCGACCGCCTCGGCGATGTCCGAGGCGTGCACCCAGCACTCGAAGGCCCGGTCGACGAGGGAGTCGCGCAGGGGCAGGCCGAACGCGCCGTAGGACACCGGCAGGCCGGACACCTCCTCGGCGGCGAAGGACACGCCGCGGATCAGCGCCGTGCTCTGGTCGCGCCAGGCTCCGCGCGCCATGCCGGGGCTGTGCCGGCCGGGAGCGCCGGCCGCCGCCTGCTGTGCCCAGAGCGCCTCGGTGCGCTCCGTGGGCGAGCGGGTGGCACCGGGACCCAGCGGGTCCGGGAAGCCGAGCGCGGCGGAGACGAGGCCGTCCACCGCCATGAGGTGGCCGATCACGGCGGCCGCGGTGAGGTCGCGGGCCATGGACCGCTCGCCGTCGAACCACTTCAGCCGCACCGGCGCCCGCCACTCCGCGTCGCCGATGTCACGCAGCAGGGCGTCGAGCCGGGCCGTCTCCGCGTCGTACGGCGCGGCCCACTCCGGCACGGGGACGCGGGCCGGGCGGCGCCCCAGGCAGGAGGCGAGCACCCGGGAGCGCAGCCTCGGGTCGAGGTCGAGGCTGTCCTCGGGGTGCAGCAGGGCGACCGCGTCCCGCAGCCGCACGGCTTCGTCCGCGCAGGTGGCGTAGTCGGTCAGGTGCTCCTCGACGGCGGCCGTCTCCTCGCAGGAGCAGGCGGCCAGCGCCCAGGCACCGAGCAGTGACTTCAGCACCTTGTGGGTCGTCCGGGCATCGGCCGCGGCGTCGCTCATCGCACTCCTCCGTGCGTGCGGGGCGCGGTCACGCGGGGGCCGTGGTGCGCGGTGGAGAGCAGTTGCAGCCCGAGCCGCAGCCGGCGGCGGGCCTCCTCCTCGGTGACGCCGAGCTGGGCGGCGGCCTGGCGGTAGTCGAGGCGGCGTAGGTAGGCGAGGTCCAGTGCGGCGCGCAGCGGGGCGGGCATGGAGGTGACGATGTAGTCGGCGCGGGCGGCGGCGGAGGCCGCGCGGACCTTCTCCTCGATCTCCTCCGGGCTGCTCCGGCCGTCGCTCTGGGCCTGCCGGAGCCGCTCGACGGCCTGCTGGTGGGTGAGGGAGGCGAGCCAGGAGCGCAGGGAGCCCTGCTTCGGGTCGTAGGCGCCGGGGTGCTCCCAGACGTAGCCGAAGACCTCGCGCGTGACGCGGTCGGCGCCGCTCTCGTCGCCGAGCACGCGGTGGGCCTGGGTGTGGACGAGCGTGGCGAAGCGGTCGTAGAGCTCGCCGAGCGCCGCCGCCTCACCGTGCGCGAGCCGCTGCTGCATCTTGCGGTCCCACCTGGGTGGTGCGTCGGTCGTCATGCTGCCCCTCCTTACGTGCGCCCGGCCGTCCCGCGTTGGCTCTCGTACTGATGATCGCTCGCGCTTGTGCGCGGCGTCACATGCTTTACGAATGTAGTCGGCGGGTGTGACACCGCAGACGCGTTTGCGGCAAAGGGGAGCTCGTGACGGCTGCGGATGGTATTGCCACGGTCACGTTCCGCACCATTGTCCGATCGTTATAGATCGTACGTGCGCGAATGTGCCGATGTGTTATGCGTGTGTGACCGGATCCAGGAGAATTGAGGGTTCGAGCTGGGCATAGGCTCGTTGAGGGCCGATCGGCGCTGTGGTGTTTCACGAGGGAGCGGTCGGGCAGCCGCACCCGAGGAAGGGTCCGTTCCGGGGAACGAGAGACCGAGCGAAGGGGCTTCGAGCGCGTGACGCTGAAGGTGAAGGACGCCGACCAAGGGGACTGGGCAGTCCTCCTGGTCTCCGGTGAGATGGACCTGGTGACGTCGCCGGTGGTCCGGCAACGCGTGCACGACGCGGTCGCCGACGGCCGCCGCAGTCTGGTGCTCGACCTGGCCGACGTGCGCTTCTGCGACTCCAGCGGCGTCGGGGTGCTGATCGCCGCGCGCCGTCTGATGCGCTCCTGTCAGGGCCGGCTGAGACTCATCCTGCCCGAGCAGGGCGGCGCGGACGGATCACACGTCAACAGGGTCCTCGCGGCGCTCGGGGTGCGCCGTCTCTTCGACATCTACCCCGACCTGGCGGCCGCGACGCACGAAGAGCCGCTTTCCGCCTAGCGGTTGCCCGGCTGCCCACGGCGACCGCCGCCGCCCGGTGTGCCCCCGGCCCCTACCCTTCCAGGGGGAGTTCCGCCCGTACGACGAATCCCCCGTCCTCCGTCCGGTGCGCCAGGAGCGTTCCGCCGAGGCTCTGCGCGCGCTCGCGCAGGCCCACCAGCCCGTGGCCGCCGCCCGGCAGCCCCGGCGCGGGCGCGGCCGCGTCCGGCGGGCCGTTGCGGACCTCCACCAGCAGCCGGGGCTCCGCCGTCCCCGTGTCCGTCTCGGCCACGCGCACGCGTACGCGCGCGCCGGGCGCGTGCTTACGGGCGTTGGTCAGCGCCTCCTGCACCGTGCGGAAGGCCGCGCGCTCCACGGCTTCCGAGCGCTCCGCCGCCGGGTCGCACCCGCTGTCGTACGCGACGTCCAGCGCGCTCAGTTCGATCAGCCGCGGCAGATCGGCGAGGCTCGGCTGCGGGGTGAGCTCCTCGGTGTCCGCGCCCGCGGCGCGCAGGATGCCGACCATGTGGCGGAGCTCCTCCAGCGTGCGCACGGACAGTTCGCGGATCTTCGTGGCGCCGTCGCGCGCCTGCGCGTCCCGCGTGCTGATCTGCACGGCGCCCGCCTGCAGGCTGATCAGGCTGACCTGGTGGGCGACGACGTCGTGCATCTCCCGTGCCAGCCGGGCGCGTTCGGTGGCCAGCACCTGGTCGGCGAGGAGCCGGTCCTCACGGGCGCGGCTGCGGGTCAGGTCGGCGAGCCGGGCGGCGAGTTCGCGGCGGGTGCGGGTGAGCAGGCCGAGCGCGATGGGGGTCGCGGCGGTGACCAGCGCGTCGACGAGCAGCAGAGCGGTCTGGCGGCGGTCGGAGAAGGAGAGTTCGGAGGCCGGGAACGGCAGGAAGTGCGCGACGGCCAGCAGCAGCCCGGTGACGGCGAGCAGCCGGCGGTCCGTGCGGCGTACGGCCACGGTGTAGAGAGCGATCATCGGCGCGAACCAGATGTAGCCGATGTAGATGCCCGGCAGCGTGGCCAGGAAGACGGTGACGGGGAACCGCCGCCGCCACAGCAGCGCCACCGCGGCGAGCAGCGAGACGCCCATGCCCTGGCCGAGCCCGGCGCCGTTGACGAGCAGCGCGTCCACCGTCGCCAGCAGCACGGGCACGAGGACGGGCGCGGCCTTCCGCACCGCGGCGGGCATCCGGTGCCCCGCTCGCACGGTCACCGCGCGCCCCGCCCCGCCGTCATCACCTCGGCGGCGCGGGCCGCGGCGCGCCTCACCGCGGGCTCCCCGGCGCCGGGTGCGGGCCGCCTGCCGGGCGCGGGCCGCGGGTGGGTGTGGGGTGCGGGGTCGCCACCAGGCCCGCGCGGTCGGCGACGATCGCGGCCTGGACGCGGTTGAGGCCGCCCAGCTTGCCCAGGACGGCCCGCACATGGTCCTTGACGGTGCTGGGGGCCAGGCCCATGCGTTCGGCGATCTGCGGGTTGGCCAGGCCCGCGCCGACGTGGGTGAGGACCTCGCGCTCGCGCGGGGTCAGCGTGGCCACCGCCCGCGCGGCCGTCGACTCGGCCTCCGCGGCGAGGTAGCCGCCGATGACCGCCCGCGTCACGCCCGGGTCGAGGACGCTGCCGCCGGCCGCGAGAGTGCGTACGGACTGGACGAGCTGCTCCGGGTCGGTGTCCTTGAGCAGGAAGCCGGTGGCCCCGCCGCGCAGCGCCGCGGCGAGGTACTCGTTGGCGTCGAAGGTGGTGAGCATGGCCACGGCGGGCGGCCGCGGGAGCTCGCGCAGGGCGCGCAGCACGGTCAGGCCGTCGACGTCCGGCATCCGGATGTCGAGCAGGACGACGTCCGGGGCGCGGCCGAGCACGGTGTCCACGGCCTCGCCCCCGCCGCAGTCCGCGACGACCTCGATGTCCGGGGCCGTGCCCAGGATCATCCGCAGCCCGGACCGGACGAGCTGCTCGTCGTCCACCACCGCAACACGGATCACCGACCGCTACCTCTTCCTGTCAGCTCTGTCCGGCCGGACCGCCCGGGGGCCTCCGGCGGGCGGGCCGGTCTCCGGCCCGCCGCACCGCCCGAGAGGACGGCCAGAAACGGAGCGTAAGGCTCCAGTCGTTGGTTTGTCCGCTCCGTGCGGCACCCCCGCCGACCGGAGGGGGTCCGCCGGGACCCGAGACGGATACCGTCCGGGCAGCATGACGTCCATGCTGCACCATGCCGGGGGCCGCGACCGGGCGCCCGGCCGCCCGTGGCGCGCCCACGCGCCCGGAGCGAGGCGGCAGCACGCGGTCACGGACCGCCGCGTCCCCCACAAGCGGCGGCCTGTGCACCGCGTGCCGCCGCCACCGGTGGCCCGCTACAGCACTCCGCTCCTGAAGGGCGGCTCGGTGGGCGCGGGGCCCAGCGTCGTCGTCCCCGGCGCCGCGCGGTGCCCCAGCCCCGTGCGGTACGCGTCCAGCGCGGCCTCCGTACGGCCCGTACGCCGCAGCAGATCACCCAGCAGACGGCAGAGGTCGGCGAGGTCGCCCGCGGCTCCCGTGCGCTCCAGGAGGGACAGGGCGGAGCAGTAGTGCTCCTCCGCCGTCTCGTGCTCCCCGCGCTCCTCCGCGATGAGGCCCAGCAGCCGGTGCGCGCCGCCCGCGTGGACGGCGCCCCGCTCGGCACCCAGCGCCGAGGGCGCCAGGAGGGGCCGCAGCAGCCGCTCCGCCTCGTCCGTCTTGCCACGCCGCCGCAGCACGTCCGCCAGCTCCACCTCGACCTGCACGGTGAACAGCGCGGCCCGCTTGGACGCCAGCATGTCCCGGGCCGTGCGCAGCTCGCTCTCGGCCCCCTCCAGGTCGCCGTCCTGCGCGCGGACGTAACCGCGCATCCAGTGGCAGTGGGCGAGTTCCGTACGGATGTGCAGCTGGAGGTAGAGCTCCTGCGCCTTGGCCAGGGACGCGTCGGCCTCGGCGATGCGCCCCTCGGCGATCAGCGTACGGGCCACCCCCCGGTGCATCCCCGCGACGAGCGCCGGGTCCTCCACCTTGGGCGCGAGGGCCAGCGCGAGCTCGGCGGCGTGCGCGGCCCGGGCGTGCGCCCCCATGTCCATATAGGGCGCGATGGACGCCGTGTAGAGGAACAGCAGCGCGTCAGGGTCGTGCAGCCCCGAGGCGTTCAGTTCGTCGACGGCGGACTCCAGCAGATAGCAGGCGTAGCGCAGTTCGCCCGCGAGCAGGTGCGCGGTGGCGCGCCCCCGGAGGGCCGGGACGCGGCGTGGCAGCGGCTCGTCCGCGAGGAGCCGTTCGGCGGCCGTGAAGTGGCCGCGCGCCCCGGCGAGATCGCCCGTCTCCAGGGCGCAGTCCCCGAGGCCGAGCAGCGCGGCGCTCTGCTCGGGGACGAGCGCCAGCCCGGCCGCCTCCTCGCGCAGCGCGCCGAACAGCTCCGCGGCGTCCCGCGCGGCGCCCGTGGCCAGCGTCCGGCGGGCGTCCGCGAGCCGCATCCGCAGCGCGGTCGCCAGGTGCGCCGGCCGGCCGGTGGCGAGCTCCTCGACCGTGGTGCCGAGCCGCCCGGCGAGGTGGCGCAGCGCGTTCTCCGACGGACGCACCCGCCCGGCCTCCAGGGTGGAGACGTACGCGGCCGTATAGGCGGGCTCGGCCAGCTGGCGCTGGGTGAGGCCCTTCTCCGTGCGCAGCCGCAGCACGCGCCGCCCTATGTCCAAGGGCCCGTCCGCCCGCATGCCCTGGGTGCTGTTCTCGGCCACTGGTGCCCCTCGATAAGTTACGCCGTGCGATGCACGCGGTGAGTCAAACCCTTCCGGGCCCGCTCACGGCTGTCCGATGTCCTGCTGATGCCTGTCCGATGTCCGGCCGACATCCGGCGGGCCCGTTCACATGAGGGTGGAAAGCATGCCGGAGACCGTCCGCGGGGCGGCTGTCACGACGGGAAGAGCTGGTACGGCCACCTTCCGGCAGCCCGGACTCGTCCTCACCGACCACCACTTCGAGGTGCCCCTCGACCACGCCGACCCCGGTGGCGAGACCATCCGCCTCTACGCCCGCGAGGTCGTCGCCACCCGCCGTGAGCACGACGACCTGCCCTGGCTGGTCTATCTCCAGGGCGGGCCCGGCTTCGCGGCGGGCCGCCCGCTCGGCAGGGAGAACTGGCTCGACCGCGCGCTGGAGGACTACCGCGTCCTCCTGCTCGACCAGCGCGGAACCGGACGCTCCACACCCGCCGACCGCCAGACGCTGCCGCTGCGCGGCACGCCCGCCGAACAGGCCGACTACCTGGCCCACTTCCGGGCCGACTCCATCGTCCGCGACTGCGAGCTCATCCGCCCCCGGCTGACCGGCGGGCGGCCCTGGACCGTGCTCGGCCAGAGTTTCGGCGGCTTCTGCGCGGTCAGCTACCTCTCGTACGCCCCCGAGGGGCTCGCCGAGGTGATCATCACCGGCGGCCTGCCCTCGCTCGACGCCGACCCGGACGCCGTCTACCGCGCCGCCTATCCGCGCATGGAGCGCAAGAACCTCGCGCACTACGCGCGTTACCCCGGCGACGAGGCGGCCGCCCGGCGCATAGCGGCCCACCTCGCCGGGCGCGAGGAGGTGCTGCCCGACGGCACCCTCCTGACTGTCGAGGCGTTCCAGCAGCTCGGCGTCCTGCTCGGCACCGGCGACGGCTCCCACCGGCTGCACTATCTCCTGGAGGACGCCTTCGTGGACACGGTCGCCGGGCCGCGGCTGTCCGACGCGTTCGCCGAAGCGGTCGCCGCGGTGCTCTCCCGCGCCCACTGCCCGCTCTACGCGATCCTCCATGAGGCCATCTATGCCCAGGACGGGCGTGCGACGCACTGGTCCGCCGAGCGCGTGCGCGCCGAATTCCCGCAGTTCGACCAGCACTTCGAGCCCGGCGCGCGCTTCCTCTTCACCGGCGAGACCGTCCACCCCTGGATGCTGCGCACCCACCCCGCGCTGCGCCCCCTGCGGCACACCGCGGAGCTCCTCGCCGAACGCAGGGGCTGGACGCCCCTCTACGACCCCGAACGCCTCGCCCGCAACACCGTCCCCGTGGCCGCCGCGATCTACCACGACGACCTCTACGTCGACACCGGCCACTCCCTGCGCACCGCCCGCGCCATCGGCGGCCTGCGCACCTGGGTCACCGACGAGTTCGAGCACGACGGCGTGCGGGCGAGCGGTCGCGTGGTGCTGGACCGGCTGCTGACGCTCGTGCGGGACGACGGGTGACCATGGCGCTTCAGGCTGATACGGACCGGCGGGTGGCCGTACCGGAGTGATAACTCCCCGTGACACCACGGAAGTTCCCGCCTCTTTTTGAGCCATCCCTCACGTCACAGCCATTGCCCCGGTCCTCCCGAGCCCCTACGTTGAGCGGCACCTTAACTCGACTTAACCCGCCGCTTACACCGCGGCGGGAACTCGGGAGGAACCCCCCATGCGCAGACGAATATCCCTCGCGGCCGGCGCGGCCGCCCTGACCGCCGCCCTGGCCGCCACGGCCGCGCCGGCGGTCTCCGCCGCCACGCCGCAGCCCGGACGCTCCCAGTCCGTCGAATACTTCACCGGCCCCGACGGCCACCCCCGCCACACCACGGTGACCGCGTCCCCCACCCCGCCCCGGTCCCTGCGGCCCTCGGTCCGCGGCGACGGCGACGTCACCTCGGTCGTCCGGAACGGCCCGGTCGGCAGCAAGCTCGACGTCGTCTTCGTCGGCGACGGCTACACCGCGGCACAGCAGGGCGACTTCCACGCCGCCGTGCGCGCCAAGTGGGCGAAGATGTCGGCCGTCGAGCCGTACGCCTCGTACAAGAACCTGTTCAACGTCTGGGCCGTGGACGCCGTCTCCCACGACTCCGGCGTCTCCGGCGACCCGGGCAAGGACGTCGTCAAGGACACCGCGCTCCGCTCCGCCTTCTTCTGCGACGGCATCGAGCGGCTGCTGTGCGTCGACACCGGCAGGGTCGAGTCGTACGCCGCGAAGGCGCCCGCCGCCGACCTCGTGGTGGTCCTGTCCAATTCCACCAAATACGGCGGCGCGGGCTACAACGACGTCGTCTCCAAGGTGGGTTACGACGGCATCGCCACCGCCTCCTCGGACAACGCCAAGTCCGACCAGATCGCCGTCCACGAGACCGGCCACTCCCTGGGGAAGCTCGCGGACGAGTACCAGTACGACGAGTACGGCACCTACACGGGCGCCGAACCGGCCCAGGCGAACATCACGAAGCTGAGCGCCGCCGAGATGACCGCGCAGCGGCAGAAGTGGTACCGCTGGATCGGTCGGACCTCACCGGACGGCGGCACGGTCGGCGCGTACGAAGGCGGCGGCTACTACCCCAAGGGCCTCTTCCGGCCCACCGAGAACTCGATCATGCGCACCCTGGGGCACGAGTTCAACCTGCCCGGCCGGGAGGCCATGATCGCCGGGTTCTACCGGCACGCGAGCGCGCTGACGAGCGACCGCCGCACGGACGCCGCCGTCGGCCGGGGCGAACGCCTCACCGTGCGGCTGTCCGCGAGCAGCGTGGCGGTCCGGTGGTACGTCGACGGGCGCGAGGTCACCGGCGCGCGCGGGCGGCTGTCGGTGACACCCCGGGCGCTCGGCGTCCCCGACGACCACCGGGCGCACACGGTGTCGGCGCGGGCGGCGGACGGCACGGACGCGGTGCGCGACCCCCTGCTGCGGGGCCGGATGCGGGGCTCGCTGACCTGGACGACCGCGCACTGAGCCGGGCCTGACCGGACCGGCGCGGAATAGGACAGGCTCCGCCCTACATCGCTCCTAGGCTCACCCCCATGAGCAGCTTCCGCCCTCGCATCACCGATGAACAGCGCCGCGCCCGCCTCGGCCGCCGGCACCTCCTCGCGCCCGCGCACCGGGCCGCGTCCGTCGAGGACGTGGCGGACGCCCTCGTAGGGCTGCACGCCACCGACGCCGCGACCGTGTATCTGTCCGCGTACGCGCGGCTGGCCGAGCCGTCGGCGGCGGAGGTGGAGCGCGCGCTGTACGAGGACGTCACACTGTGGAAGCTGCTGTCCATGCGCCACACGATCTTCGCCGTGAGCTCCGGGCTCGCCCCGTACGTCGAAGCCTCCACCGCGCGGGCGATCGCGGCGCGGGAGCGGGCCGCGTTCATGAAATTCCTCCAGAAGAGCGCCGAGAGCGGCTGGGACGAACAGCGGCTCGCCCGGACGGAGGAGGAGGTGCTCGCCGCCCTCGCCGCCCGCGGGGAGGCGACCACGGCCCAGCTAGCCGAGGACGTGCCCGCCCTGCGGGAGACGATCCTGGTCTCGGCGGGCAAGCCGTACGCGGCCCGGCAGAGCGTCGGCAGCCGGCTGCTGCGCCTGCTGGCCTCGGACGGACACGTACGCCGCGCCCGTCCGAGAGGATCGTGGACCAGCAGCATGTATGCGTGGGCGCCCGTGCACCGACTGCCGGAACTCCCCGTGCGGGAGTCCAAGGCGGAAGTGGCCCGGCGGTGGCTCGCGTCCTTCGGTCCGGCGACGGAAGCGGATCTGAAGTGGTGGACGGGCTGGACGCTCGGTGATACGCGCCGGGCACTGGCCGATGTGGGCGTGCGGGACGTGGAGTTGGCGCACGGCCCGGGATTCGCCCTGCCGGACGACCTGGAGGACGTCGAAGCGGCCGAGCCGTGGGCGGCGTTCCTCCCGGGCCTCGACCCCACCGCCATGGGCTGGCGAGGCCGGGACTGGTACCTGGACCCGGACCACGTGCCCGCCCTCTTCGACCGCGCGGGCAACATCGGTCCCACCGTGTGGTGGAACGGCCGCGTCGTCGGCGGCTGGGCGCAGCGCCCGGACGGCGAGGTCGTCTGGCGGCTGCTGTCGGACGCGGGCAGCGGCGCGGCCTCCGCGATCGCGGCGGAGGCCGCCCGGTTGTCGGCGTGGCTGGGCGCCGTGCGGGTCACGCCGCGCTTCCGCACGCCGTTGGAAAGGGAGCTTTCGCTCCCGCGCTGAGCGGGGTCCGGCGCACGTTGTCGGCCGGCTGCGGGTGGTCTCGTTCCGCACGACCTCGGCGCGGCGCTGTCCTCAAGCGCCGCAGGCTGGACGCGGCTTACGCAGGTGTGCGATTCAGTGCGCCGGGCGTGCCATTCGGCGTGCCCCCGGTGTCAGGCGGGCTGGGGCCGTTCGACGTTCGGGGACGGCGTCGCGCCGTACGGCTTGGTGATGAACTCGATCGCGCACGTGCCGCCCGGGTCCTTGATGTAGACACCGCGCCCGCCGTACTCGCGGTTGATCTGTCCCTCGCGCTTCATCGCCGGGTCCGCCCAGTAGCGCACGCCCTTCTTCTCGATGCGGCCGAAGATCGCGTCGAACTCCGCGTCCGTCACGAGGTACGCGAGGTGGCTGATGTTGATCGCGTCCGGCGCCACGTGGTCGTCGGCGAAGTCGATGCCGACACCGTTGGAGCTGGTGATCTGGGTGAAGGGACCCCAGTCGAAGGGCGCTTCGGTGTCCATCAGCTCGGCGATGAACGCGGCGGTCTCCCGGCGGTCCCTGACGTGGACGATGATGTGGTTCAACTCGTTGGCCATGACGGATCCTTCCTTCATGAGGTGACCCCGCGCGCCTTGCCGGGCACGGCGAGCGCGCCGAGCGCGGCGCATGCCGTGAACGCGGCGGCGATCAGCAGGGCCCTGCCGTATCCAGCGGTCAGTGCCTGCTGGACGTCCTGGGGGTGAGCGGCCAGGCGCCCGGTCGTGACGTGCGACGCGACGGTCGCCAGGAGGGCGAGTCCGAGCGCGCCGCCGACCTGGCGGGAGGTGTTGACGAGGCCCGAGGCGAGCCCCGCCTCGGCGCGGTCGGTGCCGCTGGTCGCGGCCACGGTGGCGGGCATCATCCCGAGTCCCGTACCGAAGGTGGCGAGAACGAACGGTGCTGCCACATCAGTTGCATAATTCCCGTCGGCCCGGATCCAGGAGAGCCAGACGAAGCCGACCGTGCTCAGTGCCATGCCGGCGACGAGCAGCGGGCGCGGCCCCGTGCGGGCGATGATCCGGGTGGCGAGCTGCGCGCCGACGATGATGGCGAGCGAGCCGGGCAGGAAGCACAGGCCGGCCTTGACCGCGCTGTAGCCGAGGATCTGCTGGAAGTAGAGCGACAGCAGGAACCACATCGCGAAGGAGGCCGCGCCCATCCCGAGCACGACGAGGTTGGCGGTGGCCAGGCCGCGGCGGCGCAGGACGGCGAGTGGTACGAGCGGATGCGCGACCCGCGACTCCACGGCGAGGAAGGCCAGGAGCAGCAGCACACCGGCGGTGAGCGGCGCCCACACGGCGGGGGAGTCCCAGCCGTGCGTCTCGGTGGAGATGATCCCGTAGACGAGCGCGGTCAGACCGGCGGTGACGGACACGGCGCCGGGGAGGTCGAGGCGGCGCAGCCCGCCCCGCCCGGAGGCGGTGGCCGGGACGTACACCAGGGCCGCGGCCAACAGGGCTACGCCTAGGGGCACATTGACAAACAGTACCCAGCGCCAGCCCGCGTACTCCGTCAGCACCCCGCCGATGACCGCGCCCGCCGCGCCGCCCGCGGCCATGACGGCGCTCCAGGCGCCCATCGCGCGGGTCCGGGCCGCGGGCTCGGTGAACGTCGTCATGATCAGGGTGAGGGTGGCCGGGGCGAGCACCGCGCCGCCGATGCCCTGCACGGCGCGGGCGGTGATCAACAGTGCGCCGTCGGTGGCGAGTCCGCCCGCCAGGGAGGCGGCGGTGAAGGCCGTGAGGCCGGTGAGGAAGGCGCGCTTGGTGCCCACGAGGTCGGCCGCGCGGCCGCCGAGCAGCAGCAGCCCGGCGAAGCCGAGGGTGTAGGCGTTGACGATCCACTGCTGACCGGCGCCGCTGAGGTGGAGTTCGGCGCGTATGGACGGCAGGGCCACGTTCACGATCGACACATCGAGGATGACCATGAACTGGGCCGCGCAGGCGATGAAGAGGATCGCCGCGGTGGACCGGGGGGTCCGGGAGGGCGCGGGACCGGCGTGCGCCGCGGCCGGGTGGAGTGCCTCCCGTGGGGCCGGGGTCCGGGTCGTCGGTGCTGATGGGTCGGGCATGGCGGAGACATCCTCACGAGCGCTGGACACCTCTCTAAATTAGAGGCTGTCTAAAAATGTAGCACCTCTATTTTCGGCTCCCCGGGACGTATCCTGGGCTCATGACCACGCCCGCCGACGCCGCGCCGACCGCTTGTGTGCCCGCGGCCGGGCTGCGCGGCCGCAAGCGCGAGCGCACCCGCCGCGCGATCTCCGACGCGGCCTTCCGGCTCTTCGCCGGGGAGGGGTTCGACGCCGTCACCCTCACCCGGATCGCGGCCGAGGCGGACGTGGCGCCGGCCACCGTCTTCACGCACTTCGCCTCGAAGGAGGACATCTTCTTCGGCCGTCGTGAGGAGTTCGACGCGCAGCTGTGGGAAGCGGTGCGTTCCGGCGCGACCGGCGCGGAGCTTCTCGATGCCTTGCGCGGCTCGCTCGCGGACACCTGTGAACTGATCCTCGGCGATGAGGACGCCGTCGCCCAGGGGCGCGTCTTCTCCCGTGTGCTGCTGGGCAGTTCGGCCCTCGGCTGCAGCTACACGCACTTCATGCGGCGCCGCCAGGAGCGCCTTCTGGAGCTGCTCGTCGAGCGCGCGGGCCCGCGCGTCCGCGCCGTGCCGGGGCTCCGCGCGGAGCTGGAGATCTTCGCCGCCCTCGCGGTCGCCGTCCGGCAGCTGGTGTTCGACGTACTGCACGCCAAGCTCGCGGAGGACGAGCCGCCCGCCCGCATCCGCGCGGCGGTGCGCGACACACTCGACCGCGCCACCGGCCGGCTGGCCCGGGCGTACGCGGAATCGGACGTGCTGGACGCGGCGTAGCGGCCCGTCTTCTCCGCCCCTGGGCGGGTAATTCGCATGCGGTGACCCGGCGGCGCTGGGACCGTACGCGACATGGATGACATCACCGCCCATGAGGCGGCCATTCGGCGTGCCGGAGCGCTCGACGCGCGGGAGGCCGCCGAGGTCTGGCTCCGTTCGTACGACGCGGCGCTGCCCACGGTCCGGCGCGCGCACTCCGACGACGAGGTCCGCGACTACTTCCGGGAAGTGGTGATCCCCGGCCGGGAGGTCTGGGTGGCGCAGTCGCCGGACGGCCCTCTCGTCGGCGTGATGGTTCTCGGGGAGGGCCGCATCGATCAGCTCTACCTCGCACCGGACCGGCGCGGACAGGGCCTCGGCGACCGCTTCGTCGCCCTGGCGAAACGGCGCCACCCCACCGGCCTCGACCTCTGGACGTTCCAGGTCAACACCCCGGCTCACCGCTTCTACGAACGCCACGGCTTCACCGAGGCGGAACGGACGGACGGCAGCGCGAACGAGGAGGGGGAGCCGGACATCCGCTACGTGTGGCCGGGAATGGCGCAGTCGGTGGCCGCGCGCAAGTGAGGTCCGGGAGTCGCGGTGGCGGCCGCCGCCCGGAAACGCGGAACCGCCCCGGACGACCTCATCGTCCGGGGCGGTGGCTGTGCACTCGGCAGGATTCGAACCTGCAACCTCTTGATCCGTAGTCAAGTGCTCTATCCGTTGAGCTACGAGTGCCCGTCGCTTCCGGTGGCCCTCTGGGGGCTGCCGGGTCGGCGTTGCGGGAGCAATATTACCCGAACATTTCCGTGATCCTTCCCGCCCGGCCGCCGGGCCGTCCCGCCGGCCGGGGACGCCCGCGGAGGGGCTCCGGAGGCGCACCTGTGGAGCGTGTCCCCCGTACGCGCACAACCGGCCGGTACGGGCGCGGTGAGGTGGGGGGAGGAGGGGCAAGATGTGTTCATGGGGACCTTCGCCGCGCACGATGGTCTGATCGTCGGCCGCTACCGCCTGAGGGAGAAGATCGGGCGCGGTGGCATGGGCACCGTCTGGCGTGCCACCGATGAGCTGCTCGCCCGCGAAGTCGCGGTCAAAGAGCTGCACATGGATGGCGACCGTTCGCTCTCCGGAGCCACCACTCTCCCGACGTCCAGCGTCGACCGCACGCTCAGAGAGGCGCGCGCCGCCGCGCTGATCAACCATCCGAATGTGGTCGCCCTCCACGACATAGTGATCCAGGAGGGGCGCCCCTGGATCGTGATGGAGCTGATCGAGGGGCGCGCGCTGTCGGAGGTCCTGGCGGCGGACGGGCCCGCCGGGGCGCGGGAGGCGGCCCGCATCGGGGCCGCGCTGCTGGGCGCGCTGCGGGCCGCGCACGCCCGGGGCGTCCTGCACCGTGACATCAAGCCGCCGAATGTCCTGCTGGAGGCCGGTACGGGGCGTGTCGTGCTGACGGACTTCGGCATCGCGCGCGTCTCCGGAGCCACGACGATCACCGAATCCGGCGCGTTCGTCGGCTCACCCGAATACACCGCGCCGGAGCGCATCGCGGGCCGAAGCACCGGACCGGCGTCCGACCTGTGGTCCCTGGGCGTGCTGCTCTGTGTGGTGCTCAGCGGTGAATCGCCCTTCCGCCGCGACTCGTTGGGCGGCATCCTGCAAGCCGTCGTCCAGGACGAGATCCGGCCACCCGCGGCGGCCGAACCCCTGCTGCCGGTCATCCGGGGACTGCTGGAGCGCGACCCCGGCCGCCGGATGGGCGCGGACGAGGCGGAATGGCTGCTGCTGACCTACCTCGCCTCGGGCCGGATGCCCGAGGCGGTGGGCCGGCCCGGACCCCGCGCGCTGCGGCGCCCCCGCCGCAGGGGCAGGACGCGGGCGCGACGGCGCGCCCACGGCACCGGCCCGTTCACCCCGCGGTCCGCCGCCACCTCGCCGCTGCCCCCGCCACCGCCCTTCGCGCCCGCCCCGCAAGGCCGCGCCCGGCTCGCCCTGATGACCGGTGTCGCCGTGATGACGCTGGCCGGGATGGGCGCCGGGCTCGCCGCCCTGCTGACGGGCTCGGACACCGCAGGGGTGGACGACAAACCGAGCCACGTGGCGAGCGGCCCGCTGTCGCACTCGCCCTCACCCCACTCGCCCTCCGCGCCGCCCGCCACCGCCGCCGTCGACGCCCCGGACGGCTATCACGCGGTCCAGGACCCGGCGGGGTTCGCCCTCGCCGTCCCGGACGGCTTCACCCGCTCCTTCGAGCCGCCGCGCGTCCTCTACCGCTCGCCCGACGGGAAGTTCGTCATCGGCGTCACGATCCAGGACCGGCAGGAGGACGGTCCGATGGGCGCGCTGCGCACCGCCGCCGAGGCGGCACCCGACCGCTACCCGGGCTACCGCGACGCCACGGTCACCCCCGTCACGCACAAGGACGATTTCGCCGCCCTCTGGGAGTTCACCTGGGACGAGGACACGGGCGACGGGAGCGCCCGGCACATGTACGACGTCTGCTGGGACGAGGGCGACAAGAGGTACGACGTGTGGGTGGCCTCCCCCGACGGCCGGGCCGCCGAGGGCCGCCGCTACGCGCAGACGGCGCTCGACACCTTCGTACGCGTCCGGCCCGTGTCGGTTCCCTGACGGCCGTCGGAGAACGTCGCCACGGACGGCCGCCAGGCGACGCCGTCCCCGGCAGGCCCCCGGAATTCCTCTACGGCCGTCACGGAAGCGGCGCGGGGCGGCCCGGCGGAAAGTGGTTACTGCCGGGTACCCAAAGTGTGCGAGCCCGCCTACGCTCGCCCCCATGACCGACTCGCGGCACAGCGCAGCAGCAGAGGGACCGGCAGCGGAAGCGGCACCGGTGGAGGGCGGGAACCCGGTCGCCCCGCCCGGAGCCCGTACCACCGCGGACGTCGTCACGCCCGCGCTCGTCGCCCGGCTCACCCGGGGGCTCACCGGATCCGGGACGACCGTCAGCCATACGCCCTTCACCGGGCGGAAGCTGGCCGACCTGCCGGAGTCTGGCCCGGAGGACGTGGCCGCGGCGTTCGGGCGGGCGCGCGAGGCGCAGCGCGCGTGGGCGGCCGTGCCCGTACGGGAGCGCGCCGCCGTCCTGTTGCGCTTCCACGACCTCGTGCTGGCCCGCCAGGCGGAGGTGCTCGACCTGATCCAGGTGGAGACCGGCAAGGCCCGGCTGCACGCGCACGAGGAGGTGCAGGCGGTGGCCGTCTCCGCCCGCCACTACGGGCGCAAGGCTCCCGTGTATCTGCGTCCCAAGAGGCACACCGGCGTCGTGCCGGCACTCACCAAGGTCACCGAACTGCGCCGGCCGCGCGGTGTGGTGGGCCAGATCTCGCCGTGGAACTACCCCTTCGAGCTGTCCGCCGGCGACGCGCTGCCCGCCCTCGTCGCGGGCAACGCCCTTGTCACCAAGCCCGACACCGAGACCGCGCTGACCGCCCTGTGGGCCCGGGAGCTGCTGATCGAGGCGGGGCTGCCCCCGGCGGTCTGGCAGATCGTGCTGGGAGAGGGGCCCGTCGTCGGACCCGCCGTGGTGGCGCACGCCGACTACGTCTCCTTCACCGGCTCCACCGCCACCGGCCGCGAGGTCGCGCGGGGAGCGGCCGCCCGGCTGGTCGGCTGCTCGCTCGAACTCGGCGGCAAGAACGCCATGCTGGTCCTGCGCGACGCCGACATCGAGAAGGCGGCGGCGGGCGCGGTCCGCGGCTGCTTCTCGTCCGCGGGGCAACTGTGCGTCTCCATCGAGCGGCTGTACGTCCACGAGTCGGTCGCCGACGCCTTCATCGAGCGCTTCGTCGCCCGGACGCGCGCGATGCGGCTCGGCACGGGCCTCGCCTACGGCGCCGACATGGGGTCGCTGGTCTCCGCCAGGCAGCTGGAGACCGTCACCCGGCACGTCGAGGAAGCCGTGGCCAAGGGCGCCACCGTCCGCACCGGCGGTCGCCCCCGGCCGGACGTCGGCCCGCTCTTCTACGAACCGACCGTCCTCGAAGGCGTCGAGGCGCCGATGGCGGTCTGCACGGAGGAGACGTTCGGGCCGGTGGTCTCCGTCTACCGCTTCCGTGACGAGGACGAGGCCGTCGCGACGGCCAACGCCACTCCGTACGGGCTGAACGCCTCCGTCTGGACCGAGGACGGGCGGCGCGGCCGCGCGGTCGCCGCCCGGCTGCGGGCGGGCACCGTCAACGTCAACGAGGCGTACGCGGCGGCCTACGGCAGCGCGCAGTCACCCATGGGAGGCATGGGCGACTCCGGCCTCGGCCGCCGGCACGGCTCCGAGGGCATCCTGAAGTACACCGAGTCCCAGACCGTCGCCCAGCAGCGGCTCATGCCGCTCGCACCGTCCCTCGGGATGACGGACGAGAAGTACGCGGAGTTCATGACCCGCAGCCTGCGCGCGCTGAAGGCACTGCGCCTGCGCTGACCGGACGCTCTTACGGAGGTACAGGTGCCCGCGTCTGCCGACGACGAGAAGGACCGCGAGGAGAAGGCCCGCGCCGGGGAAGACGGCGCCGGGGATGACTCCGGCGGGAAAGACCCTTACGACTACGACGTGATCGTCGTCGGCTCGGGCTTCGGCGGAGCGGTGTCCGCCCTCCGCCTGACCGAGAAGGGCTACCGGGTGGGCGTGCTGGAGGCGGGCCGCCGCTTCACCCGCGACACCCTGCCCAGGAACTCCTGGGACGTGCGCAACTACCTGTGGGCGCCCGCCCTCGGCCTCTACGGCATCCAGCGCATCCACCTGCTCGGCCATGTGATGGTCCTGGCGGGCGCCGGCGTCGGTGGCGGGTCCCTCAACTACGCCAACACGCTGTACGTCCCGCCGAAGGCGTTCTTCGACGACCCGCAGTGGGCCGGCATCACCGACTGGCAGGAGGAGCTCAAGCCGTACTACGCGCAGGCGCAGCGCATGCTCGGCGTGCGGCTCAACCCGACCATGACGCCCTCGGACGTCCATCTGCGGGCGGCGGCCGAGAAGATGGGCGTGGGGGAGACCTTCCACCGCGCGCCGGTGGGCGTCTTCTTCGGGGACGGGCAGGACGCGGACGGCGCGGCCCGCGCGCGGCCCGGCGAGGAGGCCGCCGACCCGTACTTCGGGGGCGCGGGACCGGCGCGCAAGGCGTGCGTCGAGTGCGGTGAGTGCATGACCGGCTGCCGTCGCGGCGCGAAGAACACCCTCAACGAGAACTACCTCCACCTCGCCGAACGGGCCGGGGCCGTTATTCACCCGATGACGACGGTCGTCGCCGTCACGGAACACCGTCAGGGCGGCCACCGCGTCGTCACCGTCCCCACCGACAAGCGGCGCAAGGCCCGCCCCCGGGTGCTGCGCGCGCGGCACGTCGTGATCGCGGCCGGCACGTACGGCACGCAGACGCTGCTGCACACCATGAAGGACAAGGGACTGCTGCCCCGGATCCCCGACGGGCTCGGGCGGCTGACCCGGACGAACTCGGAGGCGCTGGTCGGCGCGCAGACCGACAACCGCCGCTACCGCGCGGCCCATGGCGTGCCGGAGGTCGACTTCACCCGGGGCGTCGCGATCACGTCGTCGATCCATCCGAACGCCAACACGCATATCGAGCCCGTCCGTTACGGCAAGGGCTCCAACGCGATGGGCGCGCTGTCGATCCTCCAGGTGCCGGTGGGCACGCGCGCGCCGCGCGCCGTGGCGTTCGCGGCGCACTGCGCGCGGCACCCGGTGCAGCTGCTGCGGTCGCTGTCCCTCCACCGCTGGTCCGAGCGCACGATCATCGGGCTCGTCATGCAGTCGCTGGACAACTCACTGACGACGTACCGGAAGGAGAAGGGCATCGGCAGGGGACTGCTCACCGCGCGGCAGGGACACGGCACGCCCAACCCGAAGCAGATCCCCGAGGCGACCGAGGCGGCGACGCTGATCGCGCGGGAGATCAACGGCTTCGCGGGCAGCAACGTCGGCGAGCTGATGGGCACCCCGCTCACGGCGCACTTCCTGGGCGGCTGCCCGATCGGCGCGGACGCCACGCAGGGCGTCATCGATCCGTACCACCGGCTGTACGGCCACCCGGGGATCTCGGTCGTCGACGGCGCCGCGGTCTCGGCGAACCTCGGCGTCAACCCGTCACTGACGATCACGGCCCAGGCGGAACGCGCGATGTCCTTCTGGCCCAACAAGGGCGAGCGGGACGCGCGCCCGCCGCAGGGCGGCACGTACGAGCGCGTACCGGCGGTGGCACCGCACCATCCGGCGGTCCCGAAGGGCGCGTTCGCGGAGCTGCGGCTGCCCTGGCCGGCGCCTTCGGATGACGGTCAGGCCGACCGCTGACCGGGATCACCGCGCATGGCGAAGGGCCCCGGGCCGCTTCCGCGGGGGCGTGCGGGCGGCCCGGGGCCCTTGACTGCCGGCACCGGGGGTCGGACAGGGTCGGTGCCGCGGAGCGGCGCCGGGGGGAGCGCCGCTGGCATCTGGGTGGTGCGTTCGCGCTCGCCGCGCGATTCGTGCGGGCGCCTCGCCGAGGGCAGTGGTCCAACCAATGGCGGTACGGAGCCGGGGCTTCGGCGCTCTCTTGGCATCGTGCGGGATGCGCCGCTCCGAGCGCAACCGTTTCGACCGGATACGGTCGGTTCCAGGCGTCCCCGGAACCGACCGTCCTTCGGGTGGCGGCCGGGCTGCTGTCCCCTGCTGACCGGTCGCCTCGCCACCGGACCGCGGTCCCACGACGTACGTACGCGCACGTCTCGCGCTCCGGCGGATCCGCCCTGTCGCGCCGGACGACCGGGCGAGCAGGGACGGAAGCCACGCGTGCAATTCGGTGAGCCGCTCCTGGCCAGCGCGGCACCGGGTCCAACGAAGGGTGCGGAGGGCGGTCACGCGCCGTACGGGTGACGAGGGGGTGGTGCGGGAGCGGACCGCCGGCTCAGACGCGCCCCCTGCAGAGCTCCAGCAGCGTCATGGCGAGGGCCGTGCCCGGCTTGCCCAGCTGGTCGCTGTAGTGGCCGAGGACCTCCATCTCGCGCGCCAGGTTCACGCGCCGCCCGCCGGAGGCGATGCGTTCGCGCTGGATCACCGCCGAGACGGCCATCCGTTCCTGCACGAGACCGATGATCCGGCCGTCGAGATCGTCGATCCGCTTGCGCTCGTCGGTGATGACGCCCGCGGCCTCGTCGGTACGGGCGCCGGTTTCCGCGACGGTCCGAGTGCTCATGTGTGTTCCTCCAAAGGGGCGCGGCCCCCCGGAGCGGCAAGGCCCGGGAAAACGACAGGCGCCCCGGGCCTTGTCGGCCCGGGGCGCCTGTCGAAGTCGCTTGTCAGTGGCTCAAGCAGCACGACCATGGCAGCCGGACGGGCCGGTTGCCATAGGTAAAGACGTAGGTCAGGTGCTTGCGCATGGCGCACAGTATGGCCCGGGCGGGGCCCCGGGGCCAACGCGGATTCGGATGGTGAGACAAAAGCAAGCCCCCACGCCCCGGTAGAATCGACAAATAGAGACCCCCTCACCGACCGCCGGAAGGCCGCTCCCGTGTCAGCAGCACCCCCCGCCGCCGCCCACGACAACACCGCGGAACCGGTGCTCGTTGTCGACTTCGGTGCGCAGTACGCCCAGCTCATCGCCCGTCGAGTCCGTGAGGCGCGGGTCTACAGCGAGATCGTCCCGTCCACCATGCCGGTGGCCGAGATGCTCGCCAGAAACCCCAAGGCGATCATCCTCTCCGGCGGCCCGTCGTCCGTCTACGAGGAGGGCGCGCCGACCGTCGACCGCTCCCTCTTCGAGGCCGGCGTCCCGGTCTTCGGCATGTGCTACGGCTTCCAGCTGATGGCCACCACCCTCGGCGGCACCGTCGACAACACCGGCGCGCGCGAGTACGGCCGTACGGCGCTGACCGTCTCCCGCCCCGGCTCGACGCTCTTCGAGGGCACCCCCGCCGAGCAGTCGGTGTGGATGTCGCACGGCGACGCCTGCTCGGCCGCCCCCGAGGGCTTCACCGTCACCGCGTCCACGGACGTCGTGCCCGTCGCCGCCTTCGAGAACGACGAGAAGAAGCTCTACGGCGTCCAGTACCACCCCGAGGTCATGCACTCCACGCACGGCCAGCAGGTGCTGGAGCACTTCCTCTACCGCGGCGCCGGCATCGAGCCCAGCTGGACCACCGGCAATGTCATCGAGGAGCAGGTCGCCGCGATCCGCGCCCAGGTCGGCACCAAGCGCGCGATCTGCGGTCTCTCCGGCGGCGTGGACTCCGCCGTCGCCGCCGCCCTCGTCCAGAAGGCCATCGGCGACCAGCTCACCTGCGTCTACGTTGACCACGGCCTGATGCGCAAGGGCGAGACCGAGCAGGTCGAGAAGGACTTCGTCGCCGCGACGGGCGTCCAGCTGAAGGTCGTCGACGCCCAGGAGCGCTTCCTGACCGCCCTGGCCGGCGTCTCCGAGCCGGAGGCCAAGCGCAAGATCATCGGCCGGGAGTTCATCCGCGTCTTCGAGCAGGCCCAGGCCGAGATCGTGGCCGAGGCGGGCGCCGAGGGCGAGGACGTCGCGTTCCTCGTCCAGGGCACGCTCTACCCCGACGTGGTCGAGTCCGGTGGCGGCACCGGCACCGCCAACATCAAGTCCCACCACAACGTGGGCGGCCTCCCCGAGGACCTGGAGTTCGAGCTCGTCGAGCCGCTCCGCCAGCTCTTCAAGGACGAGGTCCGCATGGTCGGCTCGGAGCTGGGCCTGCCGGACGAGATCGTCCAGCGCCAGCCCTTCCCGGGCCCTGGCCTCGGCATCCGCATCGTCGGCGAGGTCACCAAGGAGCGCCTGGACCTGCTGCGCGAGGCCGACGCCATCGCCCGCGAGGAGCTGACCCTCGCCGGTCTCGACCGCGAGATCTGGCAGTGCCCGGTCGTCCTGCTCGCGGACGTCCGCAGCGTCGGCGTCCAGGGCGACGGCCGCACCTACGGCCACCCGATCGTGCTGCGCCCGGTCTCCTCCGAGGACGCCATGACGGCCGACTGGTCGCGCCTGCCGTACGACGTCCTGTCGAAGATCTCGACCCGCATCACCAACGAGGTCGACGACGTGAACCGCGTCGTCCTCGACATCACCAGCAAGCCGCCGGGCACCATCGAGTGGGAGTAGTCCTCCCCTGAGGCCCGCCGGGGTCATACGCCAGTGCCGTCGCTCATTCGTTTGGGCGGCGGCGCTGTCATGTGGGGTGGGTACGCTGGCTGTACGGCCCAGAATCCCGTTCATGGGAGGACTCATGACCGCTGAACCGCTGCCCGATTCTCTGCCTGAGCCCGAGCGGCCGACTGCGCCGCGGTGGCCGGTCCCGCCGCCTGGCGGCTGGACCGTGGACCATCTGTTCAGCCTGCCCGACCTCCCGCCACACACTGAGCTGATCGACGGGAGTCTGGTCTTCGTGAGTCCTCAGCGGGATTTTCATGCGCTGACCCTCTACTTGCTGGAGAGCGGGCTGCGCCGGACGGCGCCCGACGATCTACGGGTCAAGCGGGAGATGGCCGTGGTGCTCAACGGTCGTAATGCTCTGGAGCCCGATATGTCCGTCGTGCGGGCAGAGGCCGTCACCGGTCGCCGCCAGACTCGCTATGACGTGAAGGATGTTGTGCTGGCCGTAGAGGTGGTATCCCCGGATTCGGAAGCTCGCGACCGGGATACCAAGCCGCGCAAGTACGCCCAAGCCGGTATCCCGCATTTTTGGCGTGTCGAGATGGTGGGTGACGAGGACAGGCCCGTGGCTTATGTGTACGAGCTCGATCCGGCGACGAAGTCCTATGTCGTCACCGGCATTTATCACGACCGCCTCAAGCTCTCCGTCCCCTTCGATATCGACATCGACCTCACGGAGATCGACCAGCTGTAAACGCCGGGCGGCGTCCACGCGTGGGCGCCGCTTTTCTCTTGCGTGATGACGAGACGATACGTATCGTTTCAACTCCTGATTCGCCGAACCCCCGCAGGAGGAACCGCATGCAGCAAACCGTCGAAGTCGCCCCCGGCGTGCACCTGTGGAGCGAAGCGCGGGGGCCCGCCGACGCGCCCGCGCTGCTGCTGATCATGGGCGCGCAGGCGTCCGGGCTGGGCTGGCCCGAGGAGTTGGTCGACGCGCTGGCGGCCCGGCACCGGGTGATCCGCTACGACCACCGCGACGCGGGCCGCTCGACCTGGTCGTACGACGCGCACCCCTACCGCATCAACGACCTCGCCGAGGACGCGCTCGCCGTCCTGGACGCGTACGGCGTCGCACGCGCCCACGTCGTAGGGATGTCGCTCGGCGGCATGCTGGCCCAGCTGCTGCTGGCCGACCATCCGGAGCGCATCCTCAGTGCCACCCTTTTCAGCACCTGCGCGCTCAGCGAGAAGCCGCTGACCGCTCCCGATGGCACGGAGACCGCCGCCGCCGACCTGCCGGCCATCGACCCGCGCGTGCTGGAGATGTGGGCGCGGCCCGTCGAGGACCACGGCCTGGAGGCCGAGCTCGACCGGCGTGTGGAGCACTGGCAGGTGCTCAGCGGCACCGAACTCCCCTTCCACGCGGACGAGATGCGCGAGCGCGAACGCCGGATCATCGAACACGCGGGGCGCTACGACGTCTCCACCGCCCATGGGCGCGCCGACCACTCCGACATGCTGCGCACGGACGAGCTGGCACGCAACACCGTTCCCACGCTGATCATCGAGGCCCCGGCCGAACCCGTCTTCCCGCCGCCGCACCCGAGCCACCTCCAGCAGGTCATCGGCGCCGCCCGCCTGGTGCGGATGCCGGGCATGGGGCACGCGCTGCCGCGCGAGTGCCTCGGGCCGCTCGCCGACGCGATCCTGGCGCACACGGCGCGTGTGTGATCCGTGGCGCCGTGCCCCTGTCCTCCTCGCCTACCCAGAGGTAGCTTCCGAGGCGTACGGAACCGCGCGCATCGTAAGGAGAAGCTCATGTCGCCAAGGCCCGAGCCCGTACCCGCGGATCAGCTCCGGTTCGCGCTGCCGCCGAAGCACGAGAACGTCGAGGACGAGCGGCGGCACCGCAAGGAACGGCTGGCCGCCGCGCTGCGGATCTTCGGACGGTTCGGCTTCGAGGAGGGCGTCGCGGGCCACATCACCGCGCGGGACCCGGAGTTCACGGACTGCTTCTGGGTGAACCCCTTCGGGATGTCCTTCAAACACATCACCGTCAGCGATCTGATCATGGTCGATCACGACGGGCGGGTCGTGGAGGGGCGCCACCATGTCAACGAGGCGGCGTTCGCGATCCATTCGCAGATCCACCAGGCCCGCCCGGACGTCGTGGCCGCCGCGCACAGCCACTCCACGTACGGGCGGGCACTGTCCGCCCTCGGGGAGCTGCTGGAGCCGATCACACAGGACGTCTGCCCCTTCTACCAGGACCACGTGCTGTTCGACGACTACACCGGAGTCGTCGTGGACCTGGAGGAAGGCCGCCGCATCGCGACCACCCTGGGGCCGCACAAGGCCGTGATCCTGCGGAACCACGGGCTGCTCACGGTCGGGGACTCCGTGGACGCCGCGGCCTGGTGGTTCATCACCATGGAGCGCTCGTGCCAGGTGCAGCTGCTGGCCAAAGCCGCCGGGAAGCCCGTGCACATCGACGCCGCGCACGCCGAGGAGACCCGGGAGAAGCTGGGTAACGACCTGGCGGCGTGGATCAACTACCAGCCGCTCTACGAGCAGATCACACGGAGCGAGCCCGAGCTGCTGAGCTGAGGCCGGCGGCGTCGACGGCCGGTGGCCCGACCCCCGCCGACAGGCGGGGGTCACTCGTTCTTCCGGGCGCCTTTTCGGGGCATTCGCCCTGCTTACGATGGTCGGAAGCCGGGGCTTCGCCGCCTCGGCTCCGCCATGCCTGGAAGCAATGAACCGGTTGGAGAACCATGCGCCTCTCCCGTTCCGTCGGGCTGCCCGTCGCCCTGGCCCTGGCAGGGCTGGCCGTCACCGGCTGCGGCGGTGGCGCCGAGGCCGAGGAGCGGCCCGCCGCGAAGTCCTCCTCGTCCGCACCGGCATCGCCGTCCCCTTCCGCCACGCCCGTCACGGAGAAGCCCGCCCCGGCCGCTCAGACGCTGACCAGCGCGGCGAAGGTCGTACGCCCGGAGATAGCCCCCGCGAACGGTGAGAAGGTCGGCGTCGGCCAGCCCATCGCCCTGGTCTTCAAGCAGCAGAAGGTCTCCAAGGAACTGCGCGCGGGTATCGAGGGCCGGCTGAAGGTCTCCACCTCGCCGAAGGTCCCGGGCGCCTGGCACTGGAATGAGACCAAGGGTGACACCCGCGTCCACTTCCGTCCCGAGAAGTACTGGCCCGCGGGGACCAAGGTCACGCTCGACGCGCGCCTCGCGGGCGTCAAGCTCGCCGAAGGGACGGCCGCGGGCGGCGGCGACCGCACGGTCTCCTTCACCGTCGGCGACTCGATGATCAACACCGTGGACCTCAAGGCCCACAAGCTGACGGTCGTCCGCAACGGCGAGACGCTGCGGACGATCCCCATCAGCGGCGGCGACGAGTCGAAGAACTTCCAGACCCGCGACGGCATCAAGACCATCCTGGCCAAGGAGGGCCGGGTCGTCATGGACTCGCTGTCCATCGGCATCCCGCGCAGCCACCCCGACGGGTTCTACGGCTCGTACGACTTCAGCATGCGCGAGACGATCAGCGGCGAGTACGTGCACGCGGCCCCCGACAACGCCGAGTCCTTCGGCAAGGAGAACGTCAGCCACGGCTGCATCGGCATGTCGACCGCCGACGCCAAGTGGCTGTACGGGCTGAGCCTCAAGGGCGACGTCGTGCAGGTCACCGGCAGCTCCAAGCCGAAGCCGATGGACCACTTCGGCAACGGCTACGGCGACTGGAACCTCAGCTGGCAGGAGTGGCTGGAGGGCAGCGCGCTGGGCGTCCGCACGGGCTGAGAAGGCAGCCGGGAGGACGGGCCGGGAGGACAGCCGGGGAAGGCCGGCCGGGAAGACCGGCTGAGAAAACCGCCAGTCCTTCGGGTGACGACGATGCGTTGTCCACAGGCGGGTTGTCCACAGGGCTGAACAGGCACCACCTTCCGTACGTATGGTCGGATGACGACAACGACGGAGAGGCGGCGGACGGTATGTCATTCCTGGGTCGCGGGGAGGCGGTGGGCGGCAGCGGTGAGCGGCGGTCCACGCTCTCGCGGTATGCCCTGCTGCCGCTGAGGATCTTCCTCGGCGTCACCTTCATCTACGCGGGGCTCGACAAGCTCACCGACTCGGCCTTCCTCGCGAGCGGCGGGCCGGGTTCCCTCGGCGAACTGCTCCACTCGGTGCGGGATTCGAGCGCGATCCCGGCCCTGGTCGACCTCGCGCTGAAGAGCCCGGTCGGCTTCGGATACGCCATAGCCCTCGGCGAGCTGGCGGTGGGCATAGGCACCCTCCTCGGCCTGTTCGCCCGGGTCGCGGCGGCGGGCGGCGCCCTGATCTCGCTGAGCCTGTGGATGACGGTGAGCTGGTCGTCCACGCCGTATTACTACGGCAACGACCTCGCCTATCTGATGGCCTGGCTTCCCCTGGTGCTCGCGGGCGCGCCCTGTCTGTCCGTCGACGCCCTATGGTCCCGCGGCCACCGGGACCACGCGCGACGGGGGAGGCTCTTCAGCTGACGGGGCGTGAGGCGTGCGCCCCGCCCGTGTGCGGGTGGATGCGGCCGCATCCCCCAGTGCCCCTCCCGCCCGCGGGCGGATTCAGCGCGCGTCCCGGTCCAGCGGGTCGGGCGAGTCGCCGCGGGCCCGGTGGCGGCGCAGCGCGAAGGCGAGGGAGGAGACCAGACCGGCCGCGCAGAAGCCGATGCCCAGGGCGGGCAGTAGAGCGTAGGAGGGGAAGTGCCACGTGCCGTGGGCCAGGGCCAGATAGGCGAAGCAGCCACCCAGCAGCACCAGTCCGACGACGACCTTGCCCGGCTCGAATTCATGCCTTCGCACGGTCCACCTCCACCTGGCCGATGCCGACCTTCAACCGGATCTCCAAGGTGCCGCGCGAGGACTGCCCGACGCGGGGCTCCAATGTCAGGTGCTGCTTCTGGTTCGGCCTGATGTCGACGTTGTCGCGGCCCTCGCCGGGCATCCGGACGTCACCGACGCCCACGTCGACGGTCAGCTTCGTCGTCACGTCCTCCGGGACCACCAGCTTGAGCTGTCCCGCGCCGACCTCGGCGGCCGTGCGGACCGGGGCGTCCTTCGGCCACTGGAGGCCGGTCAGGTCGAGCACGCCCACGCCGCTGCCCACCCGGTAGGAGTCCTGCACGGAGGCCACGCTCGCCGGGTGCCAGGTGGACCGCGTCCACTCGGTGGTGACCGACTTGGGCAGCGCGGCCGCGCCGCTCAGCAGCAGCGCCGTCAGCACGGCCATGACGACCGTGCCGCCGCCCGTGCGGCCGTACAGCGAGCTGATCACGATGCCGAGGCCGTAGGCCCCCAGGGCGAGGGCCAGGCCGGTCTCCAGGCTGGTGCCCAGCGGCTCGTGGTGCCAGGTCAGGCCGGCGCCGAGGGCGAAGAGGAGGAGGGCCAGCAGAAAGATCCAGCCGCCGAGCGGGTGGGGGCGGCGGACCGGGCGGGAGCGGGTGCGCTCGGCGGTCTCCTTGTCGTACGGACCGTCGTCCGGGCCCCACAGATAGCCGGTCCGCGTGCCCATGGGGCCCGTGGTGCCGTCCTTGACGATCGGGTCGCGCCACCAGGACGGCGTGCCCGGGGCGGGTGGCGCCTTGGTCTCCGGGGGAGCCTCCACCGTCTTCAGCGGCTTCTGCGCGGCGGCGGCCGCCTCCTCGGGGGCCTCCGGGCGGTGGCGGTGGCTCGACCAGTAGGCCGCGCCGGCCAGGGCGACGCTCAGCATCAGCGCGAAGGACATCACCGCGCTGTTGTTGAGCATGGAGAGGAAGAGGCCGCAGCCCACCAGGGCGCACAGCACGGCGGTCAGGGCCGGGCCTTCGACGCGCCCGGACAGCAGCCGCTTGGCCTCGTTCTCCTCCTCGCCCTCCTGCGGGATGAGCAGCCACGCGAAGCCGTAGACGATCAGGCCGAGGCCACCGGTGACCGCGAGCACGCCCAGCACCACCCGGAAGATCACGGGGTCGAGGTCGAAGCAGCGGCCGAGGCCGCCGCACACGCCGGCGACCACCTTGTGCTCACGGCTGCGCCGCAGCGGTGGCCGGACTTCCGGCGGGGAGCCGTGAACCGTGCCGCCCTGCCGGGCGTCCTCGGTGGTGGGTGTGTCGGTCATACAGAACATGGTGTCAACCGGAACGCGCTTTCGGCACACCTCCCAACCCTGGCCGTTCCCTGAGATCGCCCCTGAGACGGCGCCGGATATCGTGGCGCATCGAACACTCATGGGGGAAGCGGAGGGGAGCACGGTGTCTGAGTCAGCGTCCGGGCCCGCGGCGGCCGGGCCGGGGGAGGACCGGGGGCGGCTGGTCGCCGGCCGGTACCGGCTGCTCGAGCGGATAGGCCGGGGCGGCATGGGCACCGTCTGGCGCGCCGAGGACTCGCTGCTGGACCGTCAGGTCGCCCTCAAACAGCTGCACGTCGCGCACTATCTGGACGAGGACGAGCTCGCCACGCTCTACGAGCGCACCCGCCGCGAGGCCCGCAGCGCCGCCCGGATCAACCACCCCAATGTGGTCGTCGTCCACGACGTGGTCGAGGACCGGGGCCTGCCCTGCATCGTCATGGAGTACGTGCCGTCGACGACGCTCGGCGACGTCCTCAAGAACGGCACGATCACCCCGGACGAGGCCGCCCGGATCGGCCGCGGCATGATCGCCGCCCTGCGCGCGGCCCACGCGGCCGGGGTGCTGCACCGCGACGTCAAGCCCGGCAACGTCCTGCTCGGCGAGGGCGGGCGGGTCGTGCTCACCGACTTCGGCATCGCGCAGTCCACCGGCACCTCGACGCTGACCAAGACCGGCGAGATGGTCGGCTCCATCGACTACATCGCGCCCGAGCGGGTGAAGGGCGCCAAGCCGGGCCCCGCCGCCGACCTGTGGGCGCTTGGTGCCACGCTCTACCAGGCGCTGGAGGGCCGGCCGCCGTTCCGCAAGGACACCGCCGTCGAGACGGCCTACGCCATCGCCATGGACCCGCTGCCGCCGCCGCGCAACGCGGGGCCGCTCACCAGGCTGGTCGAGACGCTGCTGGCCAAGGACCCGGCGCTGCGGCCCCCGGCCGAGCTGGCCGAGCAGATTCTGCGGGAGCCGGCCGCCGAATCGGAGACGGCGGTGCACCCGGCACTCTCGGAGCCGGTGGTTCCGCCCGCCGTCGGGGAGAAGCCGGCCCTCGCGGACGCCGCCGGGCCCGGGACCCGTAGGGACGACACGGCACGTACGCAGGCCGGGTCCCGCGCGGACGCGGTACGCGCCGCGGGCGAGGCGGCGACGGAGGCCAGGACGGAGGCCGCGCCCGCCGGACCGCCCGCGCCCCCCGGCGGCAAGGCCCGCAAGGGACGCGCGCTCCTGTGGAGCGCGGTGGCCGTGGTCGCCCTCGCGGGGGTCGCCGGCGGCCTCTACGTCCACTTCGAGGACGGCGGGACCTCCGATGAGGCCGTGGCCCGTGACGAGCCCGGCAAGGAGGCCGCGTCCGGCGGGCCCCGGCCGACGCCGAAACCCTCCCCGTCCGCCTCCTCGTACTCACCGCCGCCCGTGCCGGCGGGCTATCACCTGGTGGAGGAGAAGAAGCTCGGCGTGTCCTTCCCCGTGCCCGACGGCTGGACCCGGCAGGAGAAGTCGGCGGTGGAGGTCGACTACCTCGACCGCACCACCCGCGTCGGCATCAAGATCAACGTGCTGGACTTCGCCGGACCCGACCACCTCCAGCACTGGAAGGACGTCGAGGGCCAGCTCAAGACCGAGGTCGACGGCTACAAACGGGGGCGCATGCAGGAGACGTCCTTCCGGGGGGAGCCCGCCGCGGTCTGGGAGTTCACCTTCCAGGGCCGGGCGCGCGAGTACCGCGCGATCGACCTCGGCTTCGGGAAGGAGGGCGGCAGCGAGTACGCGATCTACCTCTCGGCCCCCTCGGCCGACTGGGACCGCTACCGGCCCGTGTTCGACGTGGTGAGCGACGGCTTCCGCCCCAAGCGGTAGCCCGCCCCCGGGTCTTGTCAGGGTCGCCCCTGATGCTCCCGCCCGCCTCCCCGTGTGACGATCGGACCATGACCACCGCCACCCCCCATACCGACGACCGCCCCCTGCGCAAGCTCTACCGCAGCGCGGAGGGGCGGATGCTGGGCGGCGTGGCGCGCGGTCTCGCCGGGCACCTCGGCGTGCCGGTCTCGTGGGTGCGCATCGTCTTCCTCGCGCTGCTGCTCGCCCAGGGCATGGGCGCGGTGCTCTACGCCGTCTTCTGGTTCGTCGTCCCGCTCGGCGTCGGCGGGGTCGACGCCCCCCGCCCCGCGCCCGTGGAGACCTACCCCGACGGGCCGCGGCGCCTCTTCGCCCGCAAGCCCGACCGCGGGCAGGTCTTCGCGCTGATCGCGCTCGTCATCGGCGCCGCGATCTTCGTCGACAACCTCCACCTCGGCCGCGCCAACGCCTACATCTGGCCCATGCTCCTGGTCGGCGCCGGCGTGGCCCTCGTCTGGCGGCAGGCCGACAACGCCCGGCGCGCGCACTGGATGGAGGTCAGCCGCCGCAAGCGCGTCCTGCCGCTCGCGCGCGGCGCGGCCGGCGTCGTGCTCGCGGGCGTCGGCGTCACCGGCATCGTCGTACTCCAGGGCTCGGCCGAGCACCTGGGCACCGTCCTCCAGGCGTCACTGGCCGTCCTCGTCGGCATAGCGCTGCTGGCCGGACCCTCGGTCGTACGGATGACCCAGGACCTCTCCGCCGAGCGCACCATGCGCATCCGCGCCCAGGAGCGGGCCGAGGTCGCCGCCCACGTCCACGACTCCGTCCTGCACACCCTCACCCTGATCCAGCGCAACGCCGAGGACCCCCGCGAGGTCGCCCGCCTCGCCCGGGCGCAGGAGCGCGAGCTGCGCGCCTGGCTCTACCGGCCCGAGGGCCGCGGCAAGGACGAGGAGCGGGAGCCCACCACCCTCGCCGACGCGGTCAAGGCCGCCGCCGCCGAGGTCGAGGACCACCACGGCGTCCCGATCGAGGTCGTCGTGGTCGGCGACTGCCCGCTGGACGAGCGGCTGGCCGCGCAGATGCAGGCCGCCCGTGAAGCCATGGTCAACGCCGCCAAGTACGGTGGCGAGGGCGGCGCCGTCCAGGTCTACGCCGAGGTCGAGGGGCGCACGGTCTTCGTCTCCGTGCGCGACCGCGGCCCGGGCTTCGACGTGGACGCGGTGCCGGACGACCGGATGGGCGTCCGCGAGTCCATCATCGGCAGGATGCAGCGCAACGGCGGCACGGCGAGACTGCGGTCCGTGCCCGGCGGGGGAACCGAAGTGGAGCTGGAAATGGAGAGGGCGTCATGACGACCGAAGAGACGGCGGAGCGCCATGTGCGGGTGGTGCTCGTGGACGACCACCGGATGTTCCGGACCGGCGTGCAGGCGGAGATCGGCGCCACCGACCGCACGGGCGTCGAGGTGGTCGGGGAGGCCGCCGACGTCGACCAGGCGATCACCGTCATCACCGCGACCCGCCCCGAGGTCGTCCTGCTGGACGTCCACCTCCCCGGCGGCGGCGGTGTCGAGGTGCTGCGCCGCAGCGCCCCGCTGATGGCCGACCCGGAGCGCCCGGTGCGCTTCCTCGCGCTGTCCGTCTCGGACGCCGCCGAGGACGTCATCGGCGTCATCCGCGGCGGTGCCCGCGGCTACGTCACCAAGACCATCACCGGCACGGACCTCATCGACGCCGTCTTCCGGGTCAAGGACGGCGACGCGGTGTTCTCCCCGCGGCTCGCCGGCTTCGTCCTCGACGCCTTCGCCTCCACCGACGCCCCGCCGGTCGACGAGGACATGGACCGCCTCACCCAGCGCGAGCGCGAGGTGCTGCGCCTGATCGCGCGCGGCTACGCGTACAAGGAGATCGCCAAGCAGCTCTTCATCTCGGTGAAGACGGTGGAGTCCCATGTCTCCGCGGTGCTGCGCAAGCTCCAGCTGTCCAACCGCCACGAGCTGACCCGCTGGGCCACCGCCCGCAGGCTGGTCTGAGGCGGCCGCCCGCCCGTCCGCTGTGCCCGGCGGCCGGGCGGGCGGGAACCCGCGCGGCCTCCAGGCCATCTAGAACGGGCGAGAGGCTCTCACTCCCGTAGGGCCGGGGCCCGGACCGGGCCCTTCGATCCGAAACGAGAGCCCGATGAGTCTGACGGGGACGCCCTTCCTCCTCACCACGATCGTGCTGGTCGTGGTGGCACTCGCCGTGCCGCTGACCCTGTGGGGCAGGGTCGGCGGGCCCAAGGCCGTACGTCACGTCACCCGCTTCCTCATGCTGCTGTTCGCGCAGGCGACCGCGGTCACGCTGGTGTTCGTGATCGTCAACAACGCCAACGGGCTCTTCGACAACTGGGCCGACCTCCTCGGCACCGGCAACCACGTCCGGGCGGCGGCCGACCTCGGGCCCGACGGCACCGGCGGCAAGTCCGTGCAGGACGAGCCGAAGATGCTCCAGAAGTTCACGCCCGTGTCGGACAAGCGCATGGGCGCCGGCGTGCGGCAGACCGAGCTCAAGGGGCATATATCGGGCGTGGAGGGCGAGGTCTACGTCTGGCTGCCGCCGCAGTACGACGACCCCGCCTACCGGGACAAGAAGTTCCCCGTCGTCGAGGTGCTGCCCGGCTTCCCCGGGTCGGCGAAGGCGTGGTTCGGCTCGCTGGAGGTCAACACGCAGCTCAAGCCGATGATGGAGAAGGGCGAGGTCGCGCCCTTCATCATCGTGGCCCCGCGCACCACCCTGCTCGGTGACGTGGACACCGGCTGCGCCAACATCCCCGGCAAGGTCAACGCCGACACCTGGCTGAGCGTCGACGTCCGCAAGATGGTCGTCGACAACTTCCGCGCGGAGGAGAAGCCGGACGGCTGGGCCGTCGCGGGCTACTCGGCGGGCGCCCACTGCGCCGCGAAGCTGGCCATCGCCCACCCCGACCGCTACCGCGCCGGCGTCAGCCTCTCCGGCTACAACGACCCCGCCGGCGAGTCGGCCTCCCTGACCGCCAAGACGCCCGAGCTGCGCGACGAGAACAACCCCTGGAAGATGCTCCAGCGCGCCAAGACGCCGCCGCGCGTGGCCCTCTTCGTCTCCGGCGCGGAGGACGACGGCTATCAGGGAGGCATGGCCCTCAAGCAGGCGGCCAAGGCGCCGACGACGGTGGACGTGGTGAAGGTCCCGGCGGGGGCGGGCGGCCATGGCACGGCGGTATGGGAGCGGCAGGTGCCGGACGTCTTCCGGTGGCTGACGAAGAGGGTGCAGCAGTAGGCGCGGCGGGCAGGGGAAAAGCCCGCCGCAGGCGCCACTCACCCGCACCCGGGGTGCCGCACCCTCAAGCCGGCCGCGTCGCCCCGGCGAACGGCATCTCATCGACAGGAGCCAGCCGCACCGGCGCCCCCGGATGCGGCGCATGGATCATCTGGCCGCCACCCACGTAGAGGCCGACGTGACTGACGCCGGAGTAGAAGAACACCAGATCCCCAGGCTCCAGCTGCCCCCGCGCGACGCGCCGCCCGGAGTTGATCTGGGTGTAGGTCGTACGCGGCAGTGACACCCCCGCCGCCTGCCACGCGGCCTGCGTCAGGCCGGAGCAGTCGTACGCCGACGGACCGGTCGCCCCCCAGACGTACGGCTTGCCGAGCGCGGCGTACGCGAAGGCCACGGCCTTGGCGGCGCGGTCGGTGGGGGCCTGGGCCTCGCCGCCCTGGGCGACGGCGTGGACGGTGCGGGCCGCGGTGGGCACGACGGCCGCCACGCCCTGCGCGGGGGCGGAGGCGATGTCGCCCCGCTCGACGGCCGCGCGGGCCGGTGCGGGCATCTGGTCCAGCAGCTGCCGGGCGTCGTTGAGCTTCGCCTCGATGGTCTGCTTGTCGCGGGCGAGCGACGCCTGCTGGCGCTTGAGCTCGGCGAGCCGGCCGTCGGCGGTGGTCCGCACCTGCTGGACGTCCCGCAGCTCGTGCCGGAAGCGGTCGACGGCGAGGGCCTCGCGGCTGCCCGCCTGGTCGGCGAGGGCGGCCCGGTCCAGATACTGGCCGGGCGTGGAGGACAGCAGGAGCTGCACGCTCGTGGGGATGCCGCCGTCGCGGTACTGCGCGGTGGCCACGGACCCCAGCGCGGCGCGGGCGGCGTTGAGCTTCTGGGTCTTGCGGGCCGCCTCGTCCTGGAGGCCGTCGAGGGCCGTCTCCGCGGCGCGGGCCTTCTCCTTGGCGCCGTTGTAGCGCTCGGTGGCGGCCTCGGCCTGCTGGTAGAAGCGGTCGACCTGGTCCCGCAGCTGGGCGGTCGTCGGGCGGGGCGCGGCATGGCCGGTGCCGTCGAGGACGGTGGCGGTGGCCGCGCCCGCCAGGGCCAGGGTGGCCGCGGTCCGCACGGTGCTGCTGGCGAGCGGGTGCTGCTTGGGCTTTCGGTGCGATGCCACGTCGGCCGTCACTTCCTTCTTCCACACCGGCTGATGGTGCTGGTGGTGCGGTTCGCGCTGGTGGTGCTGGCTTGTCCCGGTCCTGCCGTACGGCCTGTGCGGGCCCTGCGGCGGGGACGGCGGCGGCCCGCAGGGAGGGAGAGAACACGGACCGCCGCTGTCTGGGGCAGGACGCTAAACCGAGGGGTCACGCCCGAGAACGCACATGACTGCTACTGGCGTGAATCGGCCATGATGCGACTGAGGTTGATCAAGCGGAACGCGTTGGTACGGATGGATATATGCCGTGAGTGATCGAAGTGGCGATTGAGCCTTACCTCACTGTCGGGGGGTGCTATGGCCCCGGCTAGGGTCGGCCTCATGGACGTACTCATTCACGCCGTCGTCGGCCTCCACATCATCGGCATCGCCGCCCTGCTCGGCGGCTTCATGACCCAGATGAAGGCCATGGGCAAGGGCGAGGCGCGCATGGTCCCGGCGATGCTGCACGGGGCCCTGACCATGCTGGTCACCGGCATGGCGCTGGTCGGCCTGAACCAGGCCCAGGGCTACACCCTGGACACCTTCAAGATCGGCGTGAAGCTCGCGTTCCTGATCGTGATCCTCGGGCTGGTCTATGTGAAGCGGGACGAGGAGAAGGTCGAGGCGGCCGCCTTCGGCACGGTCGGCGCGCTGACCGTGGCCAACATCTTCATCGCGCTGCTCTGGACGTGAGCCCCCTCGGGCCCCGGACCCCGCACGGATCATGGCCGATTCACGGGGTGCCCGGGGAAGTGGGACCGGCTGTCAGTGGGGCGGCCTAGACTCGGGAGGCGATGAGCAGCCTCTTTGACGACAGCTTCCTGGCGGATCTCGGCCCCAGCGGCGAGGAGCCCCCGCCGCCCCCGGAGGACGCGGCCCCGGAGCCGGTGCCGCACGACCTCTTCGGGGGCGCTTTCGACGCGCCCGTGCCCCGCGAGGCGTATTACCGCGACGGCGCGGCCCGGCCCGCCGTCGACCCCGCCGCGCTGCTGGAGGGGATGAACGACCAGCAGCGCGCCGCCGTCGTGCACACGGGCTCGCCGCTGCTGATCGTCGCGGGCGCCGGCTCCGGCAAGACGCGTGTGCTCACCCACCGCATCGCCCACCTGCTGGGCGCCCGCCACGTCCACCCCGGCCAGATCCTCGCGATCACCTTCACCAACAAGGCCGCGGGCGAGATGAAGGAGCGCGTCGAGGAGCTCGTCGGCCCGCGCGCCCACGCGATGTGGGTGATGACCTTCCACAGCGCGTGCGTGCGGATCCTGCGCCGCGAGAGCAAGAAGCTCGGCTTCACCTCGTCCTTCTCGATCTACGACGCCGCCGACTCCAAGCGGCTGATGGCGCTCGTCTGCCGGGACCTCGACCTCGACCCGAAGAAGTTCCCGCCGAAGTCGTTCAGCGCGAAGATCTCCAACCTCAAGAACGAGCTCATCGACGAGGAGACCTTCGCCGGGCAGGCGGCCGACGGTTTTGAGAAGACGCTGGCCCAGGCGTACGCGATGTACCAGTCGCGGCTGCGCGAGGCCAACGCGCTCGACTTCGACGACATCATCATGACCACGGTCCACCTGCTCCAGGCCTTCCCGGATGTGGCCGACCACTACCGCCGCCGCTTCCGGCACGTGCTGGTCGACGAGTACCAGGACACCAACCACGCGCAGTACACCCTGGTGCGGGAGCTGGTCGGTACCGCGGAGAACGCCCCCGAGGACGGTGTCGCCGAGCTGTGCGTCGTCGGTGACGCCGACCAGTCGATCTACGCCTTCCGCGGTGCCACGATCCGCAACATCCTCCAGTTCGAGGAGGACTACCCGGACGCCACCACGATCCTGCTGGAGCAGAACTACCGCTCCACGCAGACGATCCTCAGCGCCGCCAACGCCGTGATCGAGCGGAACCAGAACCGCCGCCCGAAGAACCTGTGGACCGAGGCCGGGGCCGGCGCGTCCATCACCGGCTATGTGGCCGACACCGAGCACGACGAGGCGCAGTTCGTCGCCGACGAGATCGACCGGCTGACGGACGCGGGCGACGCCAAGGCCGGCGACGTCGCGATCTTCTATCGCACCAACGCCCAGTCGCGTGTCTTCGAAGAGATCTTCATCCGCGTCGGCCTGCCCTACAAGGTCGTCGGCGGCGTGCGGTTCTACGAGCGCAAGGAGGTCCGCGACGTCCTCGCGTATCTGCGGGTGCTCGCCAACCCCGAGGACACCGTGCCGCTGCGGCGCATCCTCAACGTCCCCAAGCGCGGCATCGGCGAGCGCGCCGAGGCGATGATCGACGCGCTGTCCCTCCGCGAGAAGATCAGCTTCGCGCAGGCGCTGCGGCGTGTGGACGAGGCGTACGGCATGGCCGCGCGCTCGGCGAACGCGGTCAACCGCTTCAACGTCCTGATGGAGGAGCTGCGCACCGTCGTCGAGTCGGGGGCCGGTCCCGCGACCGTGCTGGAGGCGGTGCTGGAGCGCACGGGCTATCTCGCCGAGCTCCAGGCGTCCACCGACCCGCAGGACGAGACCCGCATCGAGAACCTCCAGGAACTGGCGGCCGTCGCCCTGGAATTCGAGCAGGAGCGGGAGGGCGAGGAGGGGCAGGGCACGCTGGCGGAGTTCCTGGAGAAGGTCGCGCTGGTCGCGGACTCCGACCAGATCCCCGACGAGGACACCGAGGGCACCGGCGTGATCACGCTGATGACCCTGCACACCGCGAAGGGCCTGGAGTTCCCCGTCGTCTTCCTCACCGGCCTGGAGGACGGCGTCTTCCCGCACCTGCGCGCCCTCGGACAGACGAAGGAGCTGGAGGAGGAGCGGCGGCTCGCCTATGTGGGCATCACCCGGGCGCGCGAGCGGCTGTATCTGACCCGGGCGAGCATGCGCAGCGCCTGGGGCCAGCCCTCGTACAACCCGCCGTCGCGGTTCCTCGAGGAGATCCCCGAGCAGTATCTCCAGTGGCGCCGCACGGGCCCCTCGACGCCGTCCGCGTCGATGGGCGCGGTCTCGGGGCTCACGCCCGGTTTCTCGTCCTCGCGCGGCAGCACGAAGGCGGGCCCGAGCGGCTTCGCGACCCGGCGCGCCAAGGAGAAGCCGGTCGTGGCCCTCGCCGTCGGCGACCGCGTCACGCACGACTCCTTCGGCCTGGGCACGGTCGTCGCGGTCAAGGGCAGCGGCGACAACGCGGAGGCGACGGTCGACTTCGGCTCGGAGAAGCCGAAGCGGTTGCTTTTGCGGTATGCGCCGGTGGAGAAGCTTTAGCCCTGCGGGGCTTGGGGGGCTTTGTCGGGTGCGGCTTTGTGAGTGGTTGGGGTTCGGGTGGCCTCAAGCGCCGGCCGGGCTGGTTTGTGGTGGGTGCGGGGGTGGGTCTTCCGGGCTGGGGACCTGGAACGCGGTGCGGTGCGGGTCATGCGCATTGAGTGCCCCGAATTCGCACCGCGTTCCAGAACCCCACCCTC
>NZ_JBVHLW010000030.1:0-8721 GCF_055558795.1 Streptomyces sp. NPDC025618
TCCCCCCACCCCCCCCCCCCCCCCCCCCCCCCCCCCCCCCCACCTCCCCCCCCCCCCCCCCCCCCCCCCCCCCCCCCCCCCCCCCCCCCCCCCCCTGCGGGACGGAACTTCCGGCGGTTACGCCTTGGCTTCGGAGAGCGCGGCCTCCTCGGCCGCCTGCTCGGCGAGCAGTTCCTTCTCGGTCTCGACCAGGGTCGGGTTGCGCCAGGCGCTGCGCACACCCCAGACGTAGAAGCCGAGCGAGAGCAGGACGACGACGACGATGTCCCAGCCCTGGGCGAGGTAGCCCTTGCCGCCGAACTCCGTGCCACCGGCCCACGAGACGCAGGCCATGACCAGCAGATAGGCGACCATCCAGACGCCGGCCTGCAGGTGCGGCTTGAGCTCGGCCCACGGCTTGCGCAGCTCGTACCAGGCCCAGATCGGCAGACCGACGGCCATGATCAGGATGACCTTGCCGGTGAGCGGCCAGCGGGCCCAGTAGAGCACCAGCGAGCCGAAGATCATCGCGATGGGCGCGATGACCGGCATGGCCTTCAGCATGACCGGGCGCTTGAGGTCCGGGGCGATGCGGCGCAGCGACATCACGGCGACGGGGCCGGTGATGTACGAGATGACGGTGGCCACCGAGACGATCTCGGCGAGCGAGCCCCAGCCGCGGAAGACGGCCAGGAACATGAACGCGACGATCAGGTTGAGCACCAGAGCGGGGCGCGGCACACCGGTCTTCTTGTCGACCTTGCCGAAGACGCCGGGCAGGTGGCCGTTCTCCTGGACACCCTGGATCATGCGCGAGGTGGTGGCGGCGTAGATCATGCCCGTGCCGGACGGGGAGATGAAGGCGTCCGCGTACAGCAGCATCGCGAGCCAGTTCAGGCCCCAGGCGACGGCCAGGTCGGCGAGCGGCGAGTTGTAGATCTTGCCGAGGTCGGCCCAGCCGTGCGAGGAGAGGTCGGCCGACGGGACGGCCATCAGGAAGGCGACCTGGAGCGCGATGTAGATGACCAGCGCGATGAGGATCGAGCTGATGACGGCCTTCGGCAGCGACTTGCCGGGATTGCGGGCCTCGCCCGCCATGTTCAGCGGGGACTGGAAGCCGTTGAACGCCCAGACGATGCCGGAGAGCGCGACCGCGGTGAAGACCGAGCTCCAGCCGTTGGGCGTGAAGCCGCCGGCCGACTCGATGTTCTTGGTGTCGAAGTGCGCCCACATCAGGGCGCCCGCGGTCAGGACCGGGATGACGACCTTGAAGACCGTGATCGCGTTGTTGGTCTTCGCGAACAGCGTGATCGCGAACCAGTTGAGGAAGAAGTAGAAGAGCAGCAGGACGCTCGCCAGGGCCACACCGCTGCCGGTCAGCTCCTTGCCGTCGTACAGCTCCTTCGCCCAGCTCCACTTCCAGGAGCTCATGTACTGCACGGAAGCGGTCGCCTCACCGGGGATGACGGAGACGATCGCGATCCAGTTGGCCCACGCGGCGAGATAGCCGGCGAGCGAGCCGTGCGAGTACTGGCCGTAGCGGACCATGCCGCCGGCCTTGGGGAACATCGCGCCGAGCTCGCTGTAGGTGAGCGCGATGGTCAGTGCGACGGCCGCGCCGATGACCCAGGCGAGGATCGCGGCGGGACCGGCGATGGCCGCGGCCCGCTGGGCGCCGAAGAGCCAGCCGGAGCCGATGATCGACCCGAGGCCGACGGCGGTCAACGCCACCGGACCGAGGGTCCGGCGGTAGTTGGAGTGGGAACCCTGCTCGGTACTCAACGCCCCGGATCTCCTTTGCTTTCTTCTCCCCCACGGGCAGGACACAAACCGCGCCATCGTACGAGCGATTTGGACGATTGCGTTCCGCGAAAAGGCTCTGACCTGGCCGTATGTGAGTTTTGCAACAGTAAAAAACGCTCTGCCCTATCGGGACAAAGCGGGGCATATCACACGGTTCCTACCAGCCGGTACGGATCGGGGAGTGGATCACCGGCGGCCGAAAATCGATCTTCAGGAGCCGGATACCGAGCACCCGGAAGCTGTTCACGCGGACGTCACCACCGCTTAACGATCGGGTGGTAAATGCCGCGGCCGAGCGCGGCCCGGCTATTTGACCGGAAGGTGGTACGCGACGCGATAGCGCTCGGCGAGCACCACCACATCCGCCGTCTCCACCGGGCAGCCGCCCGCGAAATAGGTGCGCGAGACGACCACCACGTAGTGCCCGGGGACGCCGCCGAGGGACAGCACCTCCTCCGCGAGGCCGGGCCGGGCGCTGACCTCCTCCGCGACGTTGTCGACGATCAGGTCGATGGCGGCCATCCGCTCGACGACCCCGCGCCCGGCCAGCGGGCCCTCCTCGGGAAGCATCACGGGCGTGCGGCCGGTGAGCGCGAGGGGCTCCCAGGAGGTGGAGAGCATCACCGGCTCACCCCCGGCGCGGAAGAGATAGTCGGTGCGCATCGCGCGGTCGCCTGCGGCGATGCGCAGCCGGCGCGCCAGCGCGGAATCCACCGCCACCTGCTCGCTGCGCGACTCCCAGGTGCCCTTGACCCTGCTGTCGGCCTGCTCCTGGCGGAACGGCGTGGACTCCCCCGCCGTGCGATAGCCGGTGCGCGCCAGGGCGCGCGGCACGGGCTGCTCGCGCACATAGGTGCCGGACCCGGATCTCCCCTCCACCAGCCCCTCGGCCATCAGGACCTTGCGGGCCTCCAGGGCGACGGTGTCCGAGACGCCGTACTGCTCGCGGATGCGGGCCTGGGAGGGGAGGCGTGTGTGCGGCGGCAGCTCGCCGGCGACGATCTTCTGGCGAAGATCACCGGCGACTCGGAGGTATGCGGGCTGGTCACCGAAGGCCACGGCCACTCCCAACAGGTTGACAGTCCGCAACAGCTTGGCAACCCTCGGTTGCCGTTCGCAACTACAGGCCAAGGATTCACTAGATGCAGTGAATTGCAGTTCAGGGACGTGTAGTTGGCGATGAGAGCCGCATGTGCGACCGGCATCCCCCTGAGGCACGTCTGCAATTATGCGCCGCACGCTCACCATGCGACACCACGCGTCCACCACTCTCCGTGACGACGCGCAGGGTTCGCCAACTCACCCCCCGGGACACGCAGTTGCTTCCGGGCGCCTCTGGCCGATCATTCGGGATGTTGTTATCTTCATCGAAATCGCGCCGGGTTTGAATTTCAAACTCAGCGGAGGGTTCGAGGAACGGGGAAGCGAGATGCCGTCGAACGCCGACACGGCGCCGGGAGTGCTCACGCCCGGGGAGAGCGCCGTGGAGCTTGCCGTGGACACTGCCGTGAGCACGGCCGTGGACACTGCCGTGGACCTTGCCGGGACGACCGACGACGCCCGGCTGGCGGCGTCCCTGGACGGCGGCTTCAGCAGCCGGTACGCCGACGTCAACGGGGTCAGGCTGCACTATGTGACGGGTGGTCAGGGCTCCCCGCTGGTCCTGCTGCCCGGCTGGCCCGAGACCTGGTGGGAGTACCGCAAGGTCATGCCCGCCCTGGCCGCGCGGCACCGGGTCGTCGTCGTGGACATCAGGGGCATGGGCGGCTCGGAGAAGCCGCGGTCCGGCTTCGAGAAGAAGAACATGGCCCGGGACATCCACGAACTGGCCCGCCACCTGGGCCACGAGCGGATCGACATCGCCGGGCACGGCATCGGCGCCATGGTCGCCTTCGCCCACGCCGCCAACCACCCGGAGGCCACCGGGCGGGTGGCGATCCTGAACACCACCCACATCGACGACAGTTACTACGAATTCCCCCTGGTCCCCCGCCCCGGCGACCGGGGCCCCCACCGCTGGTGGCTCGCCTTCCAGCAGGTGCAGGACCTCCCGGAACAACTTCTCGCCGACGGCCGCTACCGCCACCTCGTCGACTACATGTTCAACCTGAGCCTGATCGACCCCGACGCCATCACCCCGCGCGACCGCGACATCTACGCCCGCGCCTACTCCACCCCCGACGCGATCCGCGCCAGCAAGGGGTGGTTCCAGGCGTACCAACAGGACATCGCGGACTTCAACGCCTACCCCAAGGTGACCGCCCCGATGCTGGGCCTGGCCTACGGGGCCTTCTACGACTACATGCGCGAAGCCCTCCCGGCCCAGGGCACGGATGTCCGCGTCATGGAGATCGAGAACACCCGGAACTACCTGGTGGAGGAACAGCCGGAGGCGGTGGCGGGGGCGCTGCTGGAGTTCTTCGAGTGAGGGGGGAAGGCGAAAGGCCGGAGCGTTAACGATCTCGTGGCCCGGGTCCCGTCAGGTCGCTACGGTTGAGCCATGACCGCACTGCCCGACTGGATGCGCCCGCCGCGCGCGGAAGGCTGGTTCGCGGAGGATTTGGACCGCCTCCCCGAGGCACCCCGCCACACCGAGCTGATCGACGGAGCGCTTGTCTTCATGATGTCGCCGCAGAGGTGGTGGCATGGCCACCTCGTCACCATGCTCACCGTCGCTCTCATGAATCAGGCGCCCGGCGATGTCAGGGTCAGCCGTGAGATGACCGTCAAACTCGACGCGCGTAACCGTCCCGAGCCGGATCTGCTGGTGACGACGGCGGGCTTCGACGGCGACCGCACATGGTTCACACCGGACGAGGTCCGCCTCGTCATCGAGGTCGTCTCCCCCGAGTCCGCCCACCGCGACCGCACGGTGAAGCTCCGCAAGTACGCCGAGGCCGGCATCCCGCACTACTGGCGCGTCGAGGACGAGGACGGCGCTCCCGTCGTCCACGTCTACGAACTCGACGCACCGACGGGTGCCTACGCGCCCGCCGGCATCTTCCGGGGAACGCTGAAGCGGCCCGTGCCCTTCGACATCGAGCTCGACCTGAGCGCGCTTGTTCCGGGCGCGTAGGGCATGAGAAAGGGCCGGACTCATGGGGTCCGGCCCTTCTCGGCGTGTGGGATCAGACGTTGAACCTGAACGTTCAGCACAGTGCTCCGACCTTGCGAAAACACGGTTCTGGACATGGTCATCCAGCACCTGTCCAGCACGGTGCGAGTCCATCCAGCACATCCAGCACCGAAGGAGTGGTGTACACATGGCACACTCGGTACGCTTGAGCGCATGACGCAGCCGCTACCCATAGAGTCCATCCGCGACGTGCGCGCCCACCTGGCGGAAGTCGTGGAGCGCGCAGACCGCGACGACGTGCCCACGGTCATTACCCGCCGAGGGAAGGAAGTCGCCGCCGTCGTCTCCATTGAGGTGCTGCGCAAGTACCAGGAGTGGGAAGAGCGCGAGATCAACCGCATCATCGACGAGCGCATGGCCAACCCGGCCCCCGGCATCCCGATCGAGGACGTCATGAGGGAGACGCTGGCGCGCGGTGAGTGAGTACCGAACCGTCTTCCGGCCCGAGGCTCAGGCCGAGCTTCGGAAGATCCCGCGCGACATGGCGCTGCGCATCCTGGCCAAGCTGACCGAGCTGGAGACCGACCCCCTCGGCTTCAACACCACCGCACTCGTGTCCCAGTCCGAACGACGCCGTCTGCGCGTCGGTGACTATCGCGTCGTCTACACGATCGACAACGGAGAGCTGGTGGTCTGGGTCGTTCACGTGGGACACCGGTCCACCGTTTACGAGACCTGATTACCACTGACCCGCCGTCAGAATATCCAGCACCCATCCAGCACGGTGACGGCGAAGGGGTCGGACTCGACAGCGTCCGACCCCTTCTGACCTGCATGTTTGCCACGTCAGCGACGTGGTGCTAATTCACCCGGTCACACGTTGAAGCGGAACTCCACCACATCCCCGTCCGCCATCACATACTCCTTGCCCTCCATGCGGGCCTTGCCCGCGGCTCGGGCCTCGGCGACGGAGCCGGCGGCCACGAGGTCGTCGAAGGAGATGACCTCGGCCTTGATGAAGCCCTTCTGGAAGTCGGTGTGGATGACACCGGCCGCCTCGGGGGCCGTGGCGCCCTTCTTGATGGTCCAGGCGCGGGTCTCCTTGGGGCCTGCCGTGAGGTAGGTCTGGAGGCCCAGGGTGGCGAAGCCGACGCGGCCGAGGGTGGCCAGACCGGGCTCCTCCTGGCCCATGGACTGGAGCAGCTCCAGCGCCTCCTCGTCGTCGAGCTCGATCAGCTCGGACTCGATCTTGGCGTTGAGGAAGATCGCCTCGGCGGGCGCCACCAGGGCGCGCTGCTCGTTCTTGAAGTCCTCGTCGACCAGCTCGTCCTCGTCGACGTTGAAGACGTAGAGGAAGGGCTTGGTGGTGAGCAGGTGCAGCTCGTGCAGGAGGTCGCCCTGCTCGGTGCCCTTGGTGATGCCGGCGGAGAAGAGCGTCTGGCCGGACTCCAGGATCGTCCGGGCGGCCTCGACGGCGGCGAGGACGGCCACCTTCTCCTTCTGGAGGCGGGACTCCTTCGTCAGGCGCGGGATCGCCTTCTCGACCGACTGGAGGTCCGCGAGGATCAGCTCGGTGTTGATCGTCTCGATGTCGTCCTTGGGCGAGACCTTGCCGTCGACGTGGACGACGTTCTCGTCCTTGAAGGCGCGGATGACCTGGCAGATCGCGTCCGACTCACGGATGTTCGCGAGGAACTTGTTGCCCAGGCCCTCACCCTCGGAGGCGCCGCGCACGATGCCCGCGATGTCGACGAAGTCGACGGTGGCGGGGAGGATCTTCTGCGAGCCGAAGATCTCGGCGAGCTTGTCCAGCCGGGGGTCCGGGACGCCGACGACGCCCACGTTGGGCTCGATGGTGGCGAACGGGTAGTTGGCCGCCAGCACGTCGTTCTTGGTCAGGGCGTTGAACAGGGTCGACTTGCCGACATTCGGCAGACCGACGATTCCGATCGTGAGCGACACGTGGCGACTTCCCGTAGCGAGATTCCCGGGGCGGTTCCGGCAGCGGGTCGGCCGCCGCCATCCCCGGGAAGGGTGTAAAGGGTCCGCGGCCCACGGCGGGGCCGGTCAACCAGTCTACGGGTCCCCGCCGCGCCACGGCCCCGGAAGGACTATCAGTCGAACGCGCGGCCAAGGTGGCCCAAACCGCGTGTCCAACGTCGGATTCCTCCCACTTCTCGACCTAGTTTGGTCGGGTGGAGCAACCCAGCACCCGTGCGCCCCAGCCCAAGGTCCGTCGCACCTCCCCCGTGCCCAGGCCCGCCTCCCCCGTGGGGCAGGGCGAGAGGGCGGCGGTCTACCGCGCGCGCTCCGGGCGCGCCTCGCCCCCGCTGCGCGTCCCCGGCCCCCGGCTGACCGGCTTCGGCAGCGGCCTGCTGACCGCCCTGGCCATGCTCGCGGCCGGCGCCCTGGACTCCGTGGCGGGCCGCTCGCCCGCGGTCTACGGCGTCTTCTTCCTGGTGGCGGGCTCGGCCTGTGCCCTGTGGGTGCGGCCGGCCGACCTGATCACCGCGCCGGTGACCGCGCCCATCGCCTTCGCGGTCGGCGCGGTGCCCCTCGCCGAGGGCCCGGACAGCTTCGCGGGGCAGGCCATGGGCCTGGTCACCGTGCTGTCCCTGCACGCCGGGTGGCTCTACGCGGGCACCGCGCTCACCGCGCTGATCGCGTTCGTACGCCACCTGGTGCTGCTCAGGCAGCAACGACGGGATCGGGCCAGGCCGCGCCGGCGGCCATCGCGGCCCCTACGATCCCCGCGTTGTTCATCAGCCGAGCGGGCACGATCTCCGCGCTGACGCCCTCGATCAGCGGAAGGAACTTCTCGGCCTTCCGGCTGACGCCGCCGCCGATGACGAAGAGCTCGGGCGAGAAGAGCCTCTCCACATGGACGAGGTACCGCTGCACCCGGCGCGCCCAGTGCGCCCAGCTCAGCTCCTCCTCTTCCTTGGCGCGGGTCGAGGCGCGCGTCTCGGCGTCGTGGCCGTTCAGCTCCAGGTGGCCCAGCTCGGTGTTGGGCAGGAGCCTGCCGTCGGAGAAGACCGCGCTGCCGATGCCCGTACCGAAGGTGAGCAGGACGACCGTGCCGCGGCGGCCGCGCGCCGCGCCGTAGTAGATCTCGGCCAGGCCCGCGGCGTCCGCGTCGTTCAGCACGGTCACGGGGGCGCCCAGCCGCGCGGCGAGCAGCCCGGCCGCGTCCACGCCGACCCATTCCTTGGAGACGTTGGCCGCCGTGCGCGTCGTGCCCTGGACCACCACGCCCGGGAACGTCACCCCGACCGGCCGCCCGGACCAGCCGAAATTCGCCACGACCTCCCGGACGGTATCGGCGACGGCGTCCGGGGTGGCCGGTTGCGGAGTGAGGAGCTTGAAACGGTCCGCGGTCAGCTCGCCCCGCGTCAGGTCGACCGGTGCGCCCTTGATGCCCGATCCGCCGATGTCCACGCCGAATACGTTCATGCCGACCACGCTAAGGGGTGAGCCGGGCGCTCACCCCCCGGAACCGGGCACGGGCCGCCCGGTTCAGGACTTGTCGGGGCCGTCGTTCCCGGCCGACAGGGACGCCGCCTCCGCGCGCAGGTCGCGGCGCAGCTCCTTCGGCAGCGAGAAGGTGATCGACTCCTGGGCGGCCGTGATCGTCTCGACGTCGCCGTAGCCGCGCTCGGCGAGCCACTCCAGGACGCCCTCGACGAGGATCTCCGGAACCGAGGCGCCCGAGGTGACGCCGACGGTGGTCACGCCCTCCAGCCACGCCTCGTCGATCTCGTCGGCGAAGTCGACCAGGTGGGCGGGGGGGGGGGGGGGGGGGGGGGGGGGGCCGCCACAAGGGAGAGAGGGGGGGGAGTGTTTTGTGCCTAAAACACCGACAA
>NZ_JBVHLW010000030.1:8731-18717 GCF_055558795.1 Streptomyces sp. NPDC025618
CCCCCAGCTCCCCCCCCTCCCCCCCCCCCCCCCCCCCCCCCCCACCCCCCCCCCCACCCCCCCCCCCCCCCCCCCCCCCCCCCCCCCCCCGAGGGCGACCTCGACCAGGCGGACGGAGTTGGAGGAGTTCTTCGAGCCGACGACGATGACCAGGTCGGCCTCGGCGCCCATCTGCTTGACGGCGGTCTGCCGGTTCTGCGTGGCGTAGCAGATGTCGTCGCTCGGCGGGCTGATCAGCTGCGGGAAGCGGCCCTTGAGCGCGTCGACGGTCTCCATCGTCTCGTCGACGGACAGGGTGGTCTGGGAGAGCCAGACGACCTTGGACTCGTCGCGGACGCTCACGTTCTCCACGTCGCCGGGGCCGTCGACCAGGGTGATGTGGTCGGGGGCCTCGCCGCTCGTGCCGATGACCTCCTCGTGGCCCTCGTGGCCGATGAGGAGGATGTCGTAGTCGTCATTGGCGAAGCGGACGGCTTCCTTGTGGACCTTGGTGACCAGCGGGCAGGTGGCGTCGATGGTGGCCAGCTTGCCTCGGGCGGCCTCCTCGTGGACGACCGGGGCGACGCCGTGCGCGGAGAAGATGACGATGTTCCCCTCGGGCACCTCCGCCGTCTCCTCGACGAAGATCGCGCCCTTCTTCTCCAGGGTCTTCACCACGTACTTGTTGTGCACGATCTCGTGGCGCACATAGACGGGCGCACCGTACTGTTCCAGGGCTTTCTCGACGGCGATCACGGCGCGGTCCACGCCGGCGCAGTAGCCACGGGGGGCGGCGAGCAGGACCTTGCGGGCGGCGGCAGCAGTCATGCACTCCATCGTACGGGCCCGCCCTCCGGGGCCGTTCCGCCGACCGGCACCGTGGCCGGAGCTGGTGCACGATGGGCGGGAGGCAGGCACCGACGAGGGGCGACTCCATGGCCACACCACCCGGCGGCCGGAAGGACGCGCTGCGCCGCTCGCTCTCGTTCCGGGACCTCGTGGTGTACGGCCTCCTCTTCATCGCCCCCATGGCACCGGTCGGCATCTTCGGCACGCTCGACGCGAAGGCGCGCGGGGCGGTCGCGCTCGTCTACGGGGTGGCCACGGTGGCGATGGCCTTCACCGCCCTGTCGTACGCGCAGATGGTGCGGGTCGCCCCGCAGGCCGGCTCGGTCTACACCTACGCCCGCGTGGGGCTCGGCGAAGGGGCGGGGTTCATCGCCGGCTGGATGGCGATGCTCGACTATCTGCTGATCCCGGCGGTCGCCTATCTCTTCTCCGGCATCGCGATGCACGCGCTGGTGCCGGCGGTGCCGCGGTGGGTGTGGACGGCGCTCGCGGTGGCCGTGACGACGGGGCTGAACCTGTGGGGTGTGCGGGCCGCGGCGGCGGTGGGCTTCGGGGTGCTGGCCATGGAGATCGCCGTGCTGCTGGTCTTCGTCGCCTCGGCGGTCTTCGCGCTCTCGGAGCACGGCGCCCGGCGCGGGTGGCTGTCGCCGCTGACCGGGGAGGGCGGATTCTCGGCGGGCGCGGTGTTCACGGCGGTGTCCGTGGCGGTCCTCTCCTATCTCGGCTTCGACGCGATCGCCGCGTTCGCGGAGGAGTCGGCCGGGGGCTCCGAGCGGGTCGCGCGGGCCGTGCTCACGTGTCTGGCGGTGGCGGGCGTGCTGTTCGTCCTCCAGACCTACCTCGCGGCGCTGCTCGCCCCCATGTCCCCGGCGGAGCTGGCCGCGCACCCGGCGGACCAGGGGCCGGCCTTCTACGACACGGTCGACTCGGCGACCGGTGCCTGGCTGCACGACCTGGTGGCCGCGAGCAAGGCGGTCGGCGCGGCCTTCGCCGCGCTGGCCGGGCAGGCGGCGGCGGGCCGGCTGCTGTTCGCCATGGCCCGCGACCGCCGCCTGCCGGCCCCGCTGGCCAAGGTCGACCCGGGCTCCGGCGTCCCCCGGCCCGCGCTGCTGGGCGCCGCGGCGGTGACGCTGGCGGCGGCGGTGTGGGCGGCCCGGCGCGACGACGGGCTGGACCGCCTTGTGTCGGTGGTCGACGTGGGCGCGCTGGTCGCCTTCGCCCTGCTGCACCTGTCGGTGATGGGGTGGTTCGGGGTACGGAAGCGGGGCGCCCTGCGGCCGGTGCGGCACGTGGTGGTGCCGCTGCTGGGGCTGGCGGTGGTGATCGCGGTGATCGTGAAGGCGGCGCCCTCGGCGCAGTGGGCGGGCGGCGTGTGGTGCGCGGTGGGGCTGGCGGTGCTGGGCACGCAGGCGGTGCGGCGGCGGGCGCGGGCGGGCTGAGGCTCCCGCCGGGGGGGCCGCCCCGGACCGCCGACCGCGCGGCTAGGCTCGCTCCATGGCCCTCGATACGTCCCCCGACGCCCCGATCCCCGTCGGGCAGGTGTCCCGTCTCATCGGCGGGTGGATCGACCGGCTGGGTGCCGTCTGGGTCGAAGGGCAGATCACGCAGCTGTCGCGGCGGCCGGGCGCGGGCGTGGTGTTCCTGACCCTGCGCGACCCCTCGCACGACATCTCGCTGTCCGTCACCTGCTACCGCTCCGTGTTCGACGAGGTCGCCGACATCGTCTCGGAGGGCGCGCGGGTCGTCGTGCACGCCAAGCCCGAGTGGTACGCGCCGCGCGGCTCGCTCTCGCTGCGGGCCGCCGCGATCCGGCCGGTCGGCGTCGGTGAGCTGCTGGCGCGGCTGGAGCAGCTGAAGAAGTCGCTGGCCGCGGAGGGCCTCTTCGCCGCCGAACGCAAGCGGCCACTGCCGTTCCTGCCGCAGCTCGTCGGGCTGGTCTGCGGGCGCGCGTCCGCCGCCGAGCGCGACGTGCTGGAGAACGCCCGGCACCGCTGGCCGGCGGTCCGCTTCGAGGTGCGCAACGTCCCGGTGCAGGGCGTGCACGCCGTGCCGCGCGTGATCGAGGCGGTGGCGGAGCTGGACGCCCATCCGGACGTGGACGTCATCGTGGTCGCGCGCGGCGGCGGCAGCGTGGAGGACCTGCTGCCGTTCTCGGACGAGCAGCTCGTACGGGCGGTGGCCGCGTGCCGTACGCCGGTCGTCTCCGCGATCGGCCACGAGCCGGACACCCCGCTGCTCGACCTGGTCGCCGACCTGCGCGCGTCCACGCCCACGGACGCGGCGAAGCGGGTCGTGCCGGACGTGGGCGAGGAACTGCTCCGCGTACGGCAGCTGCGGGACCGCGCGCTGCGCTGCCTCACCGGGCACCTGGAGCGCGAGGAGCGCGGGCTGGCCTCCGTGCGGGCGCGCCCCTGCGTGGAGCGGCCGCAGCGGATGGTGGACGAACGGGAGGAGCAGATCGCCGCGTTCGTCGAGCGGGGGCGGCGCACGCTCCGCCACCTGCTGGACCGGGCGGACTCGGAACTGACGCACACGCACGCGCGCGTGGTCGGCCTGTCCCCGGCGGCGACGCTGCGCCGTGGCTACGCGGTGCTCCAGCACGCGGACGGCTCGGTGGTGCGCGCCGCGGACGAGGTCGCGGCGGAGGAGGAGCTGCGGGCGCGGGTCGCGGAGGGCGAGTTCGCGGTACGGGCCGTTGTCACCCCTCCCGCTTAGGCTTGGCGGCATGGCGAAGACGGATGCGGCTGCCGGTGACACGGGCGAGAGCGTGCTGGGGTACGAGCAGGCGCGGGACGAACTGATCGAGGTCGTGCGGCGCTTGGAGGCGGGCGGCACGTCGCTCGAGGAGTCGCTGGCGCTGTGGGAGCGGGGGGAGGAGCTCGCTGCTGTGTGCCGGCGGTGGCTGGAGGGGGCGCGGGCCCGCCTTGACGCCGCGCTCGCGGCGGATTCCTCCGAGGACGCTTCGCGGGGCTGATTTTTCCCCGGCCGCGCCGCGCGGGGGCTGCGCCCGCGGCGGGCTTTTCCCCTACCCGCCCCTTCCCGAAACCGGGGAGACCCCGGACCCCAGCGACCTCCGGTCGCGTCCTCAATCGCCGGACGGGCTGATATTCAGCCCGTTGGGGGCACCTCCCAGCGTTAGCTGGGGGAGTTTGAGGACAACGCGCGAAGCGTGTTGCGGGGTCTGGGGCGCAGCCCCAGTTTCGGGAAGGGGCGGGTAGGGGAACACAGCCCGCCGCAGGCGCACCCTCCCGCACCCCAGGATCGTGAGCCCCATCACACCATACCAGATTTAGTTGAAAGTTAACGTACTGCGCGGCAGAGTGGTCACACCGCACACATTTCCGCACACAAGAGAAGGCGTGCCCCGAATGACCCTCGCACTCGACCCCGCCGCCCAGGACCTGCTCTTCCGTGAGGCCCGTACGGCCAGCTCCTTCTCCGACGAGCCGGTGACCGACGAGCAGATCCAGGCCGTCTACGACCTGGTGAAGTACGCGCCGACCGCGTTCAACCAGACGCCGCTGCGCATCACGCTGGTCCGCTCCGAGGAGGCCCGCGAGCGCCTGGTGCCGCACATGTCCGAGGGCAACCAGCCCAAGACCCGCACCGCGCCGCTCGTCGCGATCCTCTCCGCGGACAACGAGTTCCACCAGGAACTGCCGACCCTCTTCCCGCACTTCCCGCAGGCCAAGGACGTCTTCTTCAGCGAGCGCCCCGCCCGTGAGGAGTCCGCCAAGGTGAACGGCGCCCTCCAGGCCGCGTACTTCATCGTCGGCATCCGCGCCGCCGGCCTGGCCGCGGGCCCGATGACCGGCTTCGACTTCGCCGCCGTCCAGAAGGAGTTCCTGGACGACGACCACACCCCGCTGATGATCGTCAACATCGGCAAGCCCGCCGGTGACGCGCCGTACCAGCGCTCGCCGCGCCTCGCCTACGACGAGGTCGTCACGACCATCTGACCCGACCCGCCCCGCCCGGGGCGGACCGGTTCACTCCGGCCGTCGCGCTCAGGCCCTCCCGGCCGTCCTGGCCTTCTCGGCCTTGAGCGCGGCGGCCATCTTCGTCAGCTGCTCCGGCGCGGCGGTGCCGGTGACCACCGTCGTCACGCCGTGCTCCTCGCGCACCAGCGCGTTGTACTTCTCACCGTCGTAGCGCAGCCAGGTGGCATCGCCCACCTTCTCGGTGCGCTTGGTCTTCGTCGCACCCTGCGTCACGTTGTCGATGAACGGCGCGGCGGGGCCGTCGCTCTGCTCGACCGCGACGTACTGCGTCTCCGGGTCGAGGAAGCCGAGGTGCCAGGCGGAGCCGTCCTTGCCGCCCGCGTGGTACGAGACCGAGGTCGCGCGCCAGTCGGCGTCGAGGCCCACGGGCGCGGCGACGGGGTACGGCGCGGCACGCCGGGCCGTCTCGAGCTCCACCCGGTAATCGACGGTCCTGACGGGGTCCTTGCTGTCGTCATGCGGGATGAACACATAGCTGATCAGGGCGATCGGGACGATCACCGCCATCGCCAGCACCATGTTCCGTACGGTCTGCGCCTTAGGGTTCCTACCTGCCACGCCCCCTATCGTCCCCCATGGCCGCGCGGATCTTGACGGCGGTGCGCCGCCGGAGGCCGCCGGGCACGCCGGCGCCGCCGCCGGGCGACCTTGACGCCGCTCATGCGTGGGGTGGCCTGCTCACTCTCGCAGTAAACAGATAAAGTCATCAGCACCCTCACCCTCCGCCCCCTTCGGGGGACGAGAGGTCCCACGGCCGTCGGCCGTACAGAAAGGTGTGCTCCGATGACCGATCATCACCTGCCGTCCTCGCTCGAGGTCAGCCCCGAGGCCCCCGACCGCAACCTCGCCCTGGAGCTCGTCCGGGTCACCGAGGCCGGCGCCATGGCGTCGGGCCGCTGGGTCGGGCGCGGCGACAAGAACGGCGCGGACGGCGCCGCGGTCAAGGCCATGCGCGCCCTCATCGGCACCGTCTCCATGAACGGCGTCGTCGTCATCGGCGAGGGCGAGAAGGACAACGCGCCCATGCTCTACAACGGTGAGCGCGTGGGCGACGGGACCGGCGCCGAGTGCGACGTCGCCGTGGACCCGGTGGACGGCACGACGCTGACGGCCAAGGGCATGGCCAACGCGGTGTCCGTCATGGCCGTCGCCGACCGCGGCTCGATGTTCGACCCGTCCGCGGTCTTCTACATGGACAAACTGGTCACCGGCCCCGAGGCCGCCGACTATGTCGACATCAACGCCCCGGTGGGCGTCAACATCCGCCGCGTTGCGAAGGCGAAGCACTCGTCGCCGGAGGACGTGACCGTCGTCGTCCTCGACCGCCCCCGCCACGACGGCATCGTCAAGGAGATCCGCGAGGCCGGCGCCCGCATCAAGTTCATCTCCGACGGCGACGTGGCAGGCGCCATCATGGCCGTCCGCGAGGGCACGGGCGTGGACCTGCTGCTGGGCATCGGCGGCACACCCGAGGGCATCATCACGGCCTGCGCCATCAAGTGCCTCGGCGGCACGATCCAGACCAAGCTGTGGCCCAAGGACGAGGAGGAGCGCGAGCGCGCGCTGGCGGCGGGCCATGACCTCGACAAGGTCCTGCACACGAACGACCTGGTCAGCGGCGAGAACGTGTTCTTCGTGGCCACCGGCATCACGGACGGCGAGCTGCTGCGCGGGGTGCGCTACCGCGCCGAGACGGCGACCACGCAGTCCCTGGTGATGCGGTCCAAGTCGGGCACCATCCGGCAGATCGACTCCACGCACCGGCTGTCGAAGCTGCGTGCCTACAGCACGGTGGACTTCGAGCGCCCCAGCTGATCACGGACCCCGGCGGACTCCGCACGCCGGGTCACCCTCTCCCCCACCGCCGGCCGGGCCGCTGTCGACGCGGGCCGGCCCCCGTGGACGTGCCCGTCCGGCGGTCGAGGACGAGGATCCGCACCCGGGCTGCCCCCTGCTCGCCCAGGTGCGGCTACGCGGTCAGCCCGCCGCGGCGACGCGCGTCGTGCGCTGCAGCTCCGCCTCGCGGCGGCGGCGCCGGGCCAGGACGACGCGGCGCTCCGCCGCGGTCAGGCCGCCCCACACGCCATAGGGCTCCGGCTGGAGCAGCGCGTGCTCCCGGCATTCGACCATCACCGGGCAGCGCGCGCAGACGCGCTTGGCGGCCTCCTCCCGGGAGAGCCGCGCGGCGGTCGGTTCCTTGGATGGTGCGAAGAAGAGCCCGGCTTCATCCCGGCGGCACACCGCCTCCGAATGCCAGGGGCCGGCCTGATCCCGAGCGGGCATCCGCTGGGACGGTACGGCGGCTTCAGGCAGGGGCTGATGCGGTAGCAGCACGGTCTACTCCTGACGACGGCTTAGCTTGGCCGATTGAGTCACCTTTGCCCGCCTCCACTGCGCACGGCCATTCGCACCGGCAGCCGTACGAGAGACGATGCACCAAGCTTTACCCGCTGTGCGCGTGCTTATTCACACCGTTGCCATGAGCGGAACGCACTGGCCCGCGATCAGGCTCCCGCCCGGAGGTTCCGCAGCCGCTTGCCCTTCTTGGGCTTGGCCTCCACCCCGCCGAAGACGGCGAAGCCCATGACGGTCACGACCGGGGCGCTCTCGTCCGGCGCCTCGCTGGACTTGACCTCGAAACCGCCGAAGACGCCCGTGCCGGTGGAGCGCAGGGTGACGTTCTCCGGCACCTTGATCTCGATGCCGCCGAAGATCGCGGTGGCGTTGATGACGATCTCCTGCTGTTCGAAGACGGCCTCCGTCAGGTCGATCTCCACGCCGCCGAACAGGGCGAAGGCGTTGATCCGGCGGGGGACGCGCCAGCGGCCGTTGCGCGCGGCGCCGCCGAAGACGGCGATGAGATTCTCGGCGGCCTCGACGGCCGCTCCACCGGGGCGCACCGGGGCGTCGTACGGGCGCGGGACCGCGGCGGGCGCGGGCCGGGAGGCGAGGGGGAGGTCGCGGGTCAGCGGCTCCAGCTCGCCGAGGGTGCGGGCCTGATAGACCGCGCCGATCCGCTCGGCGTGCTCCTCCGCCGTGATCCGGCCCTCGCCCAGCGCCTCACGCAGGATGTCGGCCGTCCGGTCCCGGTCGGCGTCGGAGGCGCGGAGCGCCGTCTCGGCCGGAGCGGCCTTCTCCAACTGCACCGGGGGGCGCTTCTCGCGCGATGACTCGTCCACCCCGCCAGGGTAGCGAAACGCGATAGATCGCGACAGGGGCGACCGCCGGTGAGCCTTACCTCACAGCCGCGCCCCGGGCCCCGCGTTCTACGCTTGTGGATGCTGTCGCAGTAGCCAGCATGTCTGCCGAGTGAGGAATGGCCGCAATGTCCCCTACTTCCCGCCCGACCCGCCCAGAGTTCGCCTACACGGATCTCCTGCCCCTGGGTGAGGACAACACTCCGTACCGCCTGGTCACTTCGGAGGGCGTGAGCACCTTCGAGGCCGACGGCCGTACGTTCCTCAAGGTCGAGCCGGAGGCCCTGCGGAAGCTGGCCGCCGAGGCCATGCACGACATCTCGCACTACCTGCGCCCCGCGCACCTCGCGCAGCTGCGCCGCATCCTCGACGACCCCGAGGCGTCGGCCAACGACCGCTTCGTCGCGCTCGACCTGCTGAAGAACGCCAACATCGCCGCGGCCGGCGTGCTGCCGATGTGCCAGGACACCGGCACGGCGATCGTCATGGGCAAGCGCGGCCAGAACGTCCTCACCGAGGGCGGCGACGAGGCGGCGCTCTCGCACGGCATCTACGACGCCTACACCGAGCTCAACCTGCGCTACTCGCAGATGGCCCCGCTGACCATGTGGGACGAGAAGAACACCGGCTCCAACCTGCCCGCGCAGATCGAGCTGTACGCGACCGACGGCGGCGCGTACAAGTTCCTCTTCATGGCCAAGGGCGGCGGCTCGGCCAACAAGTCCTTCCTCTACCAGGAGACGAAGGCCGTCCTCAACGAGTCCTCCATGATGAGGTTCCTGGAGGAGAAGATCCGCTCCCTGGGCACCGCCGCGTGCCCGCCGTACCACCTGGCGATCGTCGTCGGCGGTACGAGCGCGGAGTACGCCCTGAAGACCGCGAAGTACGCCTCCGCGCACTACCTCGACGAGCTGCCCGAGGAGGGCTCCCCGCTCGGTCACGGCTTCCGTGACAAGGAGCTGGAGGAGAAGGTCTTCGAGCTGACGCAGAAGATCGGCATCGGCGCCCAGTTCGGCGGCAAGTACTTCTGCCACGACGTGCGCGTCGTCCGGCTGCCGCGGCACGGCGCGTCCTGCCCGGTCGCCATCGCCGTCTCCTGCTCCGCCGACCGCCAGGCCCTGGCGAAGATCACGCCGGAGGGCGTCTTCCTGGAGCAGCTGGAGACCGACCCGGCGCGCTTCCTGCCGGACACCACCGAGGAGGAGCTGACCGCGGGCGCCGGTCCCGACCTCGACGCGGTCGCCATCGACCTCGACCGGCCGATGGACGAGATCCTCGCCGAGCTGACCAAGCACCCGGTCAAGACCCGGCTGTCGCTGACCGGCACGCTCGTCGTCGCCCGCGACATCGCCCACGCGAAGATCAAGGAACTGCTGGACGCGGGCGAGGAGATGCCCGAGTACCTCAAGAACCACCCGGTCTACTACGCGGGCCCGGCCAAGACGCCGGAGGGCTACGCGTCCGGCTCCTTCGGCCCGACGACGGCCGGCCGGATGGACGCGTACGTCGAGCAGTTCCAGGCGGCGGGCGGCTCCAAGGTCATGCTCGCCAAGGGCAACCGCTCGAAGCAGGTCACCGACGCGTGTGCGGCCCATGGCGGCTTCTACCTCGGCTCGATCGGCGGCCCGGCGGCGCGGCTCGCGCAGGACTGCATCAAGAAGGTCGAGGTCCTGGAGTACGAGGAGCTCGGCATGGAGGCGGTCTGGCGGATCGAGGTCGAGGACTTCCCGGCGTTCATCGTCGTGGACGACAAGGGCAACGATTTCTTCGTGGACCCGGCGCCGGCGCCGACGTTCACGAGCATTCCGGTGCGGCAGGGGTAGCGGTTTTCGGGCGGCTGCGCGTGCATTGCCGCCTGCGGCGGGCTTTGTTCCCCTGCCCCGCCCCTTCCCGAAACCGGGGAGACCCCGGACCCCGAACACACTGGACTCGCTGGGGGGCAGAGCAGCGAAACGCGAAG
>NZ_JBVHLW010000030.1:18726-66936 GCF_055558795.1 Streptomyces sp. NPDC025618
GTTTTTTTCCCCTTCCCCCCCCCCTTCCAGAAGCGGGGGACACCCCGACCCCCGACCGCTTTTCGTGCGTTTCCCCCAAATCCCGGGGGGGGGGGGGGGGGGGGTTGGGGTCCCCCCCCCCCTTTTCGGGAAGGGGCGGGCAGGGGGAAAACCCCGCTCCTACGCGAAGCGCTGCCGCGCCGACCCGTCGCACGCCGCCAGCCGCACCGGCTCCTTCGCCGCCGCCAGCGTCAGACACAGTTCAGGCGCGGAGGCGGGCCGGTACGTCGAGCCGTCGCGCACGAACCGCTGGTTGGTGCCGCCGTGGCAGTCCCACAGCGCGACCGCGGTCCCGGCCTTGTAGGAGCCGGACGGCACGTCGACGCACCGGTCCTGGGAGAGCTCCGTGTGCAGGGACTGCCGCTGCGCGTCGTACCACCAGCCCTGGTTGCGGGCGCCGGAGCAGTCCCAGCCGCCGACCTCCGTGCCGTTGCGGCTGCTCGCCCCGTACGCGTCCACGCAGGAGCCCGTCGCCTCGTTCTTCAGCGGCTGGTACGCGTCGTCCCACGCGCCCTCGCGCAGCACGGGCGACCCCGTGCTCGCCGGGTCCGCGCAGCCCGCCTCGCGGTAGCCGGAGGCGTAGAGCTGGCCGAGGCACGACGCGAAGGCGCCGTGGCCGCGGAAGTTGGGGTGGAAGGACTGGCGCACGGAATTGGCGTCCGGCGGGAAGGGGTTGGTCACGTCGATGTAGAGCCCGCGCGCCCAGGTGTTGTCCGAGCACACCTCGTGGCCGTGGAAGAGGCGCGAGTTGTCGAGGAAGAGCGCGCCGGTGTCACGGGCCACCCGCCGCATGCCGCGCTCGAAGGCGGGCACGGCGGTGTCGCGGCCCCACGCCGCGTCGGAGGTGTAACCGACGCAGCCGCCCGGGATCTTGCCGGGGTAGTCCGGGTTGTCCTCGAAGTCGGGGCCGATGGGGCTGGGGTAGCCCATGACGACGAGCTTGTAGTCACCCGCGGCGTAGCCCGCGTTCGTCATCACGGTGCGCAGATCCCGTACGGTCTGCTCGACCTTGGGCACGAGGCCGTCGACGCGGGCCTGCCAGCCGGGCGCGTACTTCGGCTCGCAGGTGCCCTGGAGCAGCAGATAGCGCTCGACGCAGTCGGTCATCACGGGGCCGAACTGGAGGTCGTCGTTGGCGCCGGCGACCAGCAGGACGAGCTTGACGTGGGTGTTGCGCGCCTTGATCGCGAGGGCGTCGCTCTGCACCAGCTCGTCCGCGTACTGCTTGCTGCCGCCGATGCGGATGTTGGCGGTGGAGGCACCGGAGCAGGCGACGTTGTAGGTCACGTCGGCGGGGATGGTGGTGCGGTGGATGGCGGCGTCGGGCGAGCGGTGGCACCAGTTGGTGGGCCCGTTGGTGCCCGGTTCGTAGTTCCCCACGCCCTCGCCGGCTATCTCGCTGTCGCCGAGCGAGACCAGGGAGGTCTTGCGGTCGGCGAGCGGGCGCTCGGCGGCGTCGCCGTAGAGCTTCGCCGCCTCCGCGGCGCGGATCTTCTCCAGTTCCGGGGTCAGGGGGGTGGAGGCGGCCGTACGGGTGGCGGCCTGGGCGGTGGGTCCGGTGGCGGCCGTGCCGCCGAGCGCCGCGGCGAACGCGGCGACGGCGGCGAGGGCACAGCGCAGGGTGGGTCTGCGTGTCATGGAGCCTCCGATTTCAGTTGTTACCCGCGGTATTTACTAGGTGGGAGTGCCTCTTGGGAACAGGTCGGACCGGACAAACGCTGTGCTGTACAGGAGGTAAGTGACGATGACCGACAGTGAGCAGTACCGGACCGAGCACGACTCCATGGGCGAGGTACGGGTCCCGGCCCACGCGAAGTGGCGCGCGCAGACCCAGCGGGCGGTGGAGAACTTCCCCGTCAGCGGGCAGCGCCTGGAGCGGGCGCACATCGAGGCGCTGGGCCGGATCAAGGCCGCCGCGGCCAGGGTCAACGCCGAGCTGGGTGTGATCGACAAGGACGTCGCGGAGGCCGTCGCCGAGGCCGCGGAGGAGGTGGTGCGCGGGCGCTGGGACGACCACTTCCCGATCGACGTCTTCCAGACCGGCTCGGGCACGTCCTCCAACATGAACGCCAACGAGGTCATCGCCACCCTGGCCACCGAGCGCCTCGGCCGGGACGTGCACCCGAACGACCACGTCAACGCCTCGCAGAGCTCCAACGACGTCTTCCCGTCGAGCATCCACATCGCGGCCACCGCGGCCGTCACGGGTGACCTGATCCCGGCGCTGGAGCACCTCGCGGCGGCGCTGGAGCGCAAGGCCGCCGAGTTCGCGGACGTCGTCAAGTCGGGGCGCACGCACCTGATGGACGCCACGCCCGTCACCCTGGGCCAGGAGTTCGGCGGCTACGCGGCGCAGGTGCGCTACGGCGCCGAGCGGCTGCGCGCCTCGCTGCCGCGGCTGGCCGAACTCCCCCTGGGCGGCACGGCCGTGGGCACCGGCATCAACACCCCGGCGGGCTTCTCCGGCGCCGTCATCGCCGAGGTCGCGCGGACGACCGGGCTGCCCCTGACCGAGGCCCGCGACCACTTCGAGGCGCAGGGGGCTCGGGACGGGCTGGTGGAGACCAGCGGTCAGCTGCGCACGATCGCGGTCGGCCTCACCAAGATCTGCAACGACCTGCGCTGGATGGCCTCCGGCCCGCGCACCGGCCTATCCGAGATCAATGTCCCCGACCTCCAGCCGGGCTCGTCGATCATGCCGGGGAAGGTCAACCCGGTGATCCCCGAGGCCGTCCTGATGGTGGCCGCGCAGGTCATCGGCAACGACGCGACCGTGGCCACGGCGGGCGCGGCCGGGAACTTCGAGCTCAACGTGATGCTCCCGGTCATGGCGAAGAACCTGCTGGAGTCCGTGCGCCTGCTGGCGAACGCGTCCCGGCTGCTGGCGGACCGCACGGTCGGCGGCATCACCGCGAACGCGGAGCGGGCCCGGGAGTACGCGGAGTCCTCGCCGTCCGTCGTCACGCCGCTGAACCGCTACATCGGCTACGAGGAGGCGGCGAAGGTCGCGAAGAAGTCGCTCGCCGAGCGGAAGACGATCCGGGAGGTGGTGCTCGAATCGGGCTATGTCGAGCGGGGGTTGCTGACGCGCGAGCAGCTGGACGAGGCGCTGGACGTCCTGCGGATGACGCGGCCGTAGTTCCGCGCGCGGGCCGTCGCGGGCGGCCCGCGGACGCGCCCCCGCGTCAATCCCCGCTCCTGGACCGTACCTATTGCGGCGCACATCACGGCGCGTCCGAGGCCACCCCGCCTAGGATCTGCGCATGACAGCGGACACCGTGGACACGACAGCAGGCAGCGCCCCCTGGGCGCCGGGGGACCACATCCTCTGGCGCTACCGGGGCAATGGCACCGACCGTGTCCACATCTGCCGTCCCGTCACCGTCGTGCAGGACACCGACGAGCTCCTCGCGGTGTGGATGGCACCGGGCACCGACTGCGTCAAGCCGCTCCTCGCGGACGGCACCTCCATCCACGAGGAGCCGCTGGACACCCGCTACACCAAGCCGCGTACCACCGTCGTCTCCCGCTGGTTCGGCACCGGCGTGCTCAAGCTGGCCCGGCCCGGCGAGCCCTGGTCGGTCTGGCTGTTCTGGGACTCCGGCTGGGGCTTCAAGAACTGGTACGTGAACCTCGAGGAGCCGCTCGCGCGCTGGGCGGGCGGCGTCGACTCCGAGGACCACTTCCTGGACATCGCCGTCTATCCGGACCGCAGTTGGGAGTGGAAGGACGAGGACGAGTTCGGCCAGGCGCAGCGCGCGGGCCTGATGTCCGCCGGGCAGGCGGCGCGGGTACGGGAGGCCGGGCGGGCCGCGGTCGCGCTCATCGAGTCCTGGGGGGCTCCGTTCGCCGGGGGCTGGGAGAACTGGCGGCCCGACCCCTCCTGGACCGTGCCGGCGCTGCCCGCCGACTGGGACCGCTCCCCCGCCGGGATCCGGGCGTAACCTCGGGAAGCGCTTGGCGGGCCCCCGACGGACAACCGTAGGATCGGCCTCCGCGATACTGCACAGCAGCACGGCGCGAACAGAACACGGCATGTGACGCATGTTCACAACAAGACGGTCACAGGAGGGCGGAGCCGTGAGCGGTGACGAGGGGCGGGAGTACGACGGCTACGTCCGCTTAGGGCTGGACCGCAGCGGTCAGGCCGAGGCGTTCGACGCGATAGGCGACCGCTACGACGAAGCCTTCCCGCACAAGGAGGGCCAGCTCGCCGCGGGCGCCTGGCTGGCGGAGACGCTGCCGCCCGGCTCCCGGATCCTGGACCTGGGCTGCGGTACGGGCCTGCCGACGGCCCGGCAGCTCGACGAGGCCGGTCACCGGGTGGTCGGCGTCGACCTCTCCTCCGGCATGCTGGACCTGGCCCGCGCCAACGTCCCCGGGGCCGAGTTCCTCCGCGCGGACCTGGCCGAGCTGCGGGACGGGCGGCTGGGGACGTTCGACGGGGTCGCCGCCTTCTTCTCCTTGCTGATGCTGCCGCGCGCGGAGATCCCGCACGCCCTGCGGATGGTGCACGGACTGCTGAGACCCGGGGGGCTGCTGGCCCTGTCGATGGTCGAGGCCGACGTGGACGACTTCGCGATTCCGTTCCTGGGGAACACGATCCGGGTATCCGGATACCTGCGGGACGAATTGCGTCAGGTCGTGTGCGAGGCGGGCTTCGACGTCGCCGGGGAAAGCACGTTGGCGTACGCCCCGGCGAGTACGGACGTACCACCAGAGATCCAGCTCTTCTTCAATCTGCGACGCGCCTGACCCACGGTGCGCCCCCTGAACGACCCGGGCGTACGGCCCCGACGGATGGAACCCCACGCGTGACGGAGCATCCCAACTCCCACGGAAGACAGCGGACCGCGCCGACGCGGCAGGCTGCCGTCCAGCAGACGGCCGCCCCCGCGCCGGGCACGGCCGCGCTCGGCTCCGAGGCCGCCGCGGCCGCCGCCCGCCTGCCGCGCCAGCCGGACGGCCGCTCGGACGGCCCGCGCGACCGCGGCCGTACGGATCCCGGCGACCCGGCCCACGCCGCCGCCGGGCCCGGCGAGCCGGGCCGCGAAGGCTCCGCCCGGGCCGGCGAGCACGACGGTCCGGCCGGCGACGGCACCCGGCCCGAGCCCGCCGCGGGCCGCCCCGGTGATCCGCGGCCCCCCGCCGGCGGCGGGGCGGGCATGCCCTCCGCCGGGGCCACCGGCGGGGAGCGGCTGCGGTTCGTGGGCGCCGCGACCCGGCGGATCGCGCGCGGCATCGACCTGGACGAGATCGTGCTGGGTCTGTGCCGGGCCACCGTGCCGACCTTCGCCGACGCGATCCTCGTCTATCTGCGCGACCCGCTGCCCGTGGGCGACGAGCGGCCCGTGGGCCCCGTCGTCCTGCGGCTGCGCCGCACCGACCAGCTGCCGGAGCACGTGCGCGGCCTGGGCGAGACGGGCGGGGCCGACGCCCCGGTGGACCGCTCCGACCCCGCGACCGATCTCGCGGCGGTCGCGGCGGAGCGCTGCGAGGTGCGCATAGGAGGGCCGCTCGCGGAGGTGCTGCGAGGGGTCCGGCCCGTCTACGGCGACTCCCCCGCCGCGCGGGCGGCGCTCCCGGAGCTGCTGGGCGAGGACCGCGCCGTGCCGGACCGGCAGCGCACGATCCTCGCGCCGCTGCGGGGCCGGCGGCGGGTGATCGGCGCGGCGGTCTTCATCCGGCGCGCGGACCGGCCCGCCTTCGAGGGCGACGACCTGCTGGTGGCGGCGCAGCTCGCCACCCACACCGCCCTGGGCGTGGACAAGGCCGTGCTCTACGGCCGCGAGGTGTACATCGCGGACGAGCTCCAGCGCACCATGCTCCCGGACTCGCTGCCCCAGCCGACGGGCGTGCGGCTCGCCAGCCGCTATCTCCCGGCGGCCGAGACGGCCCGGGTGGGCGGTGACTGGTACGACGCGATCCCGCTGCCGGGCAACCGCGTCGCGCTGGTCGTCGGTGACGTCATGGGCCACTCGATGACCTCCGCCGCGATCATGGGTCAGCTGCGGACCACCGCGCAGACCCTCGCGGGCCTGGACCTGCCCCCGGCCGAGGTGCTGCACCACCTGGACGAGCAGGCGCAGCGGCTCGGTTCCGACCGCATGGCGACCTGCCTGTACGCGGTCTACGACCCGGTCGCGCACCGCATCGTCATCGCCAACGCCGGGCACCCGCCGCCGATCATGCTGCACCGCGGCGGGCGCGCGGAGGTGCTGCGCGTGCCGCCGGGCGCGCCCATCGGCGTGGGCGGGGTCGACTTCGAGGCGGTGGAGCTGGACGCGCCGGCCGGGGCGACGCTGCTGCTGTACACCGACGGGCTGGTGGAGTCCCGGATAAGGGACGTGTGGACCGGCATAGAGCAGCTGCGGGAGCGGCTGATCGAGACGGCCCGGCTGACAGGCCCGAACCCGCCCCCGCTGGAGCCCCTCTGCGACGAGGTGCTGGGCATGCTGGGCCCGGGCGACCGGGACGACGACATCGCCCTGCTCGCCGCCCGCTTCGAGGGGATCGCGCCGAGCGACGTGGCGTACTGGTTCCTCGACCCGCGCCCACAGACGGCCCGCCAGGCCCGCAGGCTGGCCCGGCGCGCGCTGGCCCGGTGGGGCCTGGACGAGCTCACCGACGCGGTGGAGCTGCTGGTCAGCGAGGTGATCACCAATGCCGTGCGGTACGCCGAACGGCCCATATCGCTGCGGTTGCTCCGGACGGACGTGCTGCGCTGCGAGGTCGGCGACGACGTGCCGCAGCTGCCGCGGCTGCGGCAGGCACGGCCCTCGGACGAGGGCGGCCGGGGTCTGTATCTGGTGAACAGGCTGGCCAGACGGTGGGGCGCCACCCGGCTCAGCACGGGGAAGGTGGTGTGGTTCGAGATGGCGCTGCCGGCGCACGCCCGCTGAGGCCGCCGCGCACGCGCCGGGGGACGCGGGCCTTCGTACGGCCGTTTCCTCCACCCGGGCGACGTGGAATTCTGGACAGTGTCCAGGCTCCTGTTGCCGACGCGCTGTCGGCGGAGTTCACTGGCTCGGGTGGAGGGCGGCACGGACGCGCCCTCTCCCAATCCCCGTTCCGGGAGGCGTCCCATGACCGACTCGGCGCAGCAGGTTCCCTACACCACGAACAACGTCGGCATTCCTGTGGAGAGCGACGAGCATTCGCTCACCATCGGCGATACCGGCCCCATCCTGCTCCAGGATCACTATCTGATCGAGAAGATGGCCCAGTTCAACCGCGAACGGGTCCCGGAGCGCGTGGTCCACGCCAAGGGCGGCGGCGCCTACGGCTTCTTCGAAGTCACCAATGACGTCAGCCAGTTCACCAAGGCCGATCTCTTCCAGCCCGGCAAGCGGTGCGAGATGCTGGCCCGCTTCTCGACGGTCGCCGGTGAGCAGGGCAGCCCGGACACCTGGCGTGACCCGCGGGGTTTCGCCCTGAAGTTCTACACCGAGCACGGCAACTACGACATGGTGGGCAACAACACCCCGGTCTTCTTCGTCCGTGACCCGCAGAAGTTCCAGGACTTCATCCGGAGCCAGAAGCGCCATCCGCGGACCGGCCTGCGGAACAACGACATGCAGTGGGACTTCTGGACGCTGTCCCCGGAGTCCGCGCACATGGTCACATGGCTGATGGGCGACCGCGGCGTGCCGAAGACATGGCGCCATATGAACGGCTACAGCTCGCACACCTATATGTGGGTGAACGGCGGTGGCGAGAAGTTCTGGGTGAAGTACCACGTCAAGACCGACCAGGGCATCGAATTCCTCACCCAGGAGGAGGCGGACCAGCTGGCGGGTTCCGACGCGGACAAGCACCGCCGGGATCTGTACGAGGCGATCGAGTCGGGCGACGCCCCGTCGTGGACCGTGTACGTCCAGGTGATGCCCTTCGCGGACGCCGCGGACTACCGCTTCAATCCCTTCGACCTCACCAAGGTCTGGCCGCACGGCGACTATCCGCTGATCGAGGTCGGCCGGATGACGCTGAACAAGAATCCCGAGGACTTCTTCGTCCACATCGAGCAGGCGGCCTTCGAGCCGTCCAATCTGGTGCCGGGAATCGGCCCGTCGCCGGACAAGATGCTGCTGGGCCGGCTGTTCTCGTACCCGGACACCCACCGCTACCGCATCGGCCCGAACTATTCCCAGCTGCCGCCCAACCGGGCGCGCTCGGCCGTGAATTCCTATGCGAAGGACGGGCCGATGCGTTACGAGCCGGCGAATGTGGCCCGGCCGTACGCGCCGAATTCCTACGGCGGGCCGGCCGCGGACACCGGCCGCTTCGGTGAGATCGCGGGCTGGGCGGCGGCGGGCGAGATGGTGCGCGAGGCGTACAAGCTGCACCGCGAGGACGACGACTGGGGCCAGCCGGGGACGATGGTCCGCCAGGTCCTCGACGACGCCGCGCGCGACCGGCTGGTCGCCAATGTCTCCGGCCACCTCAAGCAGGGCGTGAGCAGGCCCGTGCTGGACCGCGCCTTCCAGTACTGGCGCAACATCGACAAGAACGTCGGCGACCGGATCGCCACCGCGGTCAACGGCGGCTGACCGGCCCCGCACCACGCGTCCGGCCGCCGTCCCGCTGGTGCGGGGCGGCGGCCGGACGGGCGTACGGGGTCAGTCGCGGTTGTTGAACGGCGGGTCCCCGCCGTCACCGCCTGTGGGCGGCGTCGGCGGCGTGGGCGGTGTCGGCTTGGTCGTCGGCGGCGTGGGCGGCGTGGGCTTGGTCGTCGGCGGCTTGGGGTCGTGCGACGGGGTGTTCCGCGAGGCGCTCGGCGACGGCGGCGTGGACGGGCCGGTCGACGGGGTCGACGAAGGCTTGCCGGACGGCGGCGCGGAGGGCTTCGTGGAGACCGTCGGGGCGGGCGGCGGGGGCACCGCGCCGGCCTCGTCCGTCTTCAGGTCGAACTCGGTGTCGCCGTCGGCGACCTTCCCGGTGTACGCGGCCCAGATCTCGGCGGGGTAGCCGCCACCGTTGACACGGCCGCCGTCGACACCGCCGGTGCCGGTCAGCGGGACCTGCTTGCCGCCGGGGCCCTCGCCGAACATGCCGACCGAGGTGATGAGGTCCGGGGTGTAGCCGGAGAACCAGGCCGACTTGTTGTCGTCGGAGGTGCCGGTCTTGCCCGCCACCGCGTACTCCGAGCTCTGCACGACGCTGGCCGTACCGTCGTTGACCACGCCCTTGAGGACCTGGGTGACGTCGTCGGCGTCGACGCGGTCGATGATCTGCGGGCCGATCGCGTCCGGCAGGGCGACCTTCTCGCCGTTGCGGGAGAGGGAGGCGACGATGCTCGGGGTGGTCTGCTTGCCGTGGTTGGCGAGCGTGGCGTAGACGCCGGCCATGTGCAGCGGGCTCGCGCTCATGGAGCCGAGCGACATGGCGGGCTTCTCCTCGAAGCCGCCGGCCTCGCCGTTCATGCCGAGGGCCACGGCGGTCTTCTTGACCTTGTCGAGGCCGACGTCGACGGCCATCTGCGCGAACGCGGAGTTGATGGACTTGTTCATCGACTCCTGGACCGTCACCGGGCCGTAGCTCTGGTGGTCCTCGTTCTGCGGCGCGAAGGGCGTGTCACTGTTCTTGACGGGGCGCTCGCTGGTGCCGTCGTAGATCGTGCTCGCCGTGATCGGCTGGCCGTCCTGCGTCTTGGACTTGTTGTCCAGCGCGGAGGCGAAGATCACCGGCTTGAAGGTGGAGGCCGGCTGGTAGTCCTCGCGGGTGGCGTTGCTGATCTGGTGCTTCTCGAAGTCCTGGCCGCCGTACAGGGCCACGACCTTGCCGGTCTTGCGGTCCACCGACACGGCGCCCACCTGGGCGTACGCGTCGACCTTGCGGGCCTGCGGGTCGAGCTTGGAGGTGACCTTGTCCTTGACCGCCTGCTCCAGGGCCTTCTGGCGGGCGGGGTCGATGCTGAGGGTGATGGTCCAGCCGCCGGCCGCGAGCGCGCCCTCGCCGCGTCCGCTCTTGCGGAAGGCGTGCTCGATCTCGCTCTTGGCCGCCTCGACGAGATAGCCGTTCTGCCCGGTCAGGCCCTTGGGGGGCTTGGGCTGCTTCGGCACCTCGAACTGCATGGTCCTGCGCTTGTCCGGGTCGAGCCACTTCTTCTCGACCATCTTGTCGAGGACGTAGTTCCAGCGCGCCTTGGCGTTGGCCTTGCCCGCGTCGGTGGCCGCCGACCAGTCGTACTGGCTCGGGGCCTGGAGCAGCGCCGCGAGGTAGGCGCCCTCCTCGACGTTGATGTCCTTGACGTCCTTGTCGAAGTACGCGCGGGACGCGGCCTGGATGCCGTAGGCGTTGCGGCCGTAGTAGCTGGTGTTCAGATACCCGGCGAGGATTTCCTTCTTGTCGAACTTCTGCTGCACCTTGAGCGAGATGATCAGCTCCTTCACCTTGCGGGTGACGGTCTGCTCCTGGCTCAGGTAGGAGTTCTTGACGTACTGCTGGGTGATGGTCGAGCCACCCTGCTTGCCGCGGCCCATCAGGGTGTTGAAGATGCCGCGCGCGGTGCCCTTGATGTCGACGCCGGGGTCGGTCCAGAAGTCCTTGTTCTCGGCGGCGACGACGGCGTGCTGGACGCCCTCGGGGATCTTGTCCAGCGTGACCGTGTCACGGTTGACCTGTCCCGTACGGGCCAGCACCGTGCCGTTGTCGAGCTTGTAGACGTTGCTCTGCAGCTGGGTCTCCAGCTTGCCGGTGGGCACGTCGACGTACATGTAGAGCGCCACGAAGGCGCCGGCGCCGAGGGCTATCAGACCCACGAAGTAGGCGAGCAGCTTCTTCCAGGTGAAGAAGCGGCGTATGCCGGACTTCTTGGGCTTCTTGCCCTTTGCTGTGCGGGTGCTTTTCTGCGCCCGTCGCGCTTCCGCTCGGCCCATCTCTCCCGTAGCTCCACTCTGTCCGCCCCCAACCCAGCTCACGAAGCTAACACCGCAACTGTCACCAAACGCCCATCGATCAAGGCTTCGCGGCACGTGACATACAGCACCCCGGGTGGCGGGAACCGGGTACGGCGCAGTGCGGAAAACGGTACAGGGCGATAATGTGCTATCACTTTGCTAGACACCCAACGACGTGCGGCCGACCACCGCGCGACGCCGAGGAAACGGGGAACCTCCATGCAGGACACCGCCATCACCGCCACGGAGACCGCACCGCCGACGGAGCCGCCGGTCATGCCCGCGGCGCGGGTGCGGGAGTTCCCCGCCCGCGACATCGGCGGCGGGACGGCCCTGCTGCTGGGGCTCGTCGGCCTGCTCATAGCCGCCGGACTCATCGCCCTGGCGGTGCTTTTCGGCCACGACGGCAAGAGCGCGCTGTGCGCCGCGCTCGTCGTGGCGGGCATCCTCGCCGGCATCGCCTCGCTCACGGCCATGAGCGGGCTCAACACCGTGGCCCCGGGCCAGGCGCGCGTCGTCCAGCTCTTCGGCCGCTACCGCGGCACGATCCGCACCGAGGGCCTGCGCTGGGTCAACCCCTTCACCAGCCGTGATGTGGTCTCCACCCGGGTGCGCAACCACGAGACCGCCGTCATGAAGGTCAACGACGCCTACGGCAACCCGATCGAGCTGGCCGCGGTCGTGGTGTGGCGGGTCGAGGACACCGCCCAGGCGATGTTCGAGGTGGAGGACTTCCAGGAGTTCGTCGCCACGCAGACCGAGGCGGCCGTCCGGCACATCGCCATCGAGTACCCCTATGACGCGCACGACGACGACGCGCTGTCGCTGCGCGGCAACGCCGAGGAGATCACCGAGAAGCTCGCCGTCGAGCTGCACGCGCGCGTCGAGGCGGCCGGCGTGCAGATCATCGAGTCGCGCTTCACCCACCTCGCGTACGCACCGGAGATCGCCTCTGCCATGCTCCAGCGACAGCAGGCCGGGGCGGTCGTGGCCGCCCGGAAGCTGATCGTGGAAGGCGCGGTCGGCATGGTCGAGGAGGCGCTGTCGCGGATCAGCGAGCAGGGCTTCGTGGAGCTGGACGAGGAGCGGAAGGCGGCCATGGTGAGCAATCTGATGGTGGTGCTGTGCGGTGACCGCGCCGCGCAGCCGGTCCTGAACACGGGCACCCTCTACCAGTGACGGAGGACCACCCCCCACAGCAGCGGGGGCCGCGGCAGCGCAAGCAGGTGCTGCTGCGGCTCGACCCGCTCGTGCACGACGCCCTGACGCGCTGGGCGGGCGACGAGCTCCGCAGCGCCAACGCGCAGATCGAGTTCCTGCTGCGCAAGGCGCTGGCCGACGCGGGCCGGCTCCCGCAGGGCACGGGGCCGGTCCCGCGCCGCGGCCGTCCGCGCAAGGAGCCGGAGACGGATTAGGCGAAGAGCCGGAGACGGATGAGAAGACCCCGAGGCGGGCCGGTCCACAGCTGAACCCGGTGGTGGACCGGCCCGCCTCGGCATGCCCCGGCCACCGAAAAGATCGAGCCACCTGTTCACCCCCTGTATACATCGAGCGTATACACCCCGCGTACAGTCCTCCGCATGTCAATCGGACACACCTTGCTCGCCCTCCTCGAAGCCGGCCCGAGCCACGGCTACGACCTCAAGCGCGCCTTCGACGAACGCTTCGGCCACGACCGCCCGCTCCACTACGGCCAGGTCTACTCGACGATGTCGCGGCTGCTGAAGAACGGCCTCGTCGAGGTGGACGGCATAGAGCAGGGCGGCGGCCCGGACCGCAAGCGCTACGCCATCACCGACGCCGGGGTCACGGACGTCGAGCAGTGGCTCGTCCAGCCCGAGAAGCCCGAGCCGTATCTCCAGTCGACGCTCTACACCAAGGTGGTCGTCGCCCTGCTGACCGGACGCGACGCGGACGGCCTGCTGGACGCCCAGCGCGCGGAGCACCTGCGGCTGATGCGCGAGCTCACCCGGCGCAAGAGCTCGGGCGATCTCGCCGACCAGCTCATCTGCGACCACGCGCTCTTCCATCTGGAGGCAGATCTGCGCTGGCTGGAACTCACCGCCGCCCGGCTCGACCAGCTCGCCAAGGCGGTGGGCGCGTGACCCCCTCGGGCTCCCTGCTCGCCGCCACCGGCCTGCGCAAGGCGTACGGGCCGACACCCGCGCTCGCCGGGGCCGACTTCTCCGTCCACCCCGGCGAGGTCGTCGCCGTGATGGGCCCCTCGGGCTCGGGCAAGTCGACGCTGCTGCACTGCCTCGCGGGCATCGTGCGGCCCGACTCCGGCACCGTCCGCTACGGCGCGCGCGAGCTGTCGGAGCTGTCGGACAGCGAGCGCAGCGCGCTGCGCCGGAGCGAGTTCGGCTTCGTCTTCCAGTTCGGGCAGCTGGTGCCGGAGCTGACCTGCGCCGAGAACGTCGCCCTGCCGCTCCGGCTCAACGGCATGAAGCGCAAGCAGGCCGAGGCCGCCGCCCTGGAGTGGCTGGAGCGGCTGGAGGTCACCGAGGTGCGCGGCAAGCGGCCCGGTGAGGTCTCCGGCGGCCAGGGGCAGCGCGTCGCCGTCGCCCGCGCGCTGGTCACCAGGCCGCGCGTGATCTTCGCCGACGAGCCGACCGGCGCCCTCGACTCCCTCAACGGCGAGCGCGTGATGCGGCTGCTGACGCAGGCCGCCCGGGAGACGCGGGCCGCGGTCGTCCTGGTCACGCACGAGGCGCGGGTCGCCGCGTACTCCGACCGCGAGGTCGTCGTGCGGGACGGCGCCGCGCGGGACATGGCGGGTGTCTCATGACCCGCGCGGACGACGAGCGCCCCGGCCGCGGCCCCGCCGACAGGCCGACCGGCCCCACCGGGCTCACCGCCTGGGCCCGCGACCTGGCCACCGGCGCCCGCTTCGCGCTGACCGGCGGCCGCGAGGGCTGGCTGCGCACCGGGCTCACCGCGGTGGGCGTCGGCATCGGCGTGGTCCTGCTGCTGATCGCGGCCTCCGTGCCGGAGATGCTGTCCCAGCGTGACGAGCGTGAGGCCGCGCGCGATGTCACCTCCTCAACGGCAGCCGGGCCGCGGCCCGACACCCTCCTCTATCAGTCGGTCAGCACGGACTTCCGCGACAAGCCCGTGAGCGGCGCGCTGCTGCGGGCCGAGGGCCCGGAGGCACCCGCCCCGCCCGGCGTGGACCGGATACCCGGCGCGGGCGAGATGGTGGTCTCCCCCGCGCTCGACAGACTGCTGAAGTCCGACGAGGGAAAGCTGCTGCGCGAGCGGTTCCCGTACCGCGCCGTGGGCACCATCGGCGACGCGGGACTCATCGGTCCCAGCGAGCTCTTCTTCTACATCGGCAGCGACCACCTCAGCACGGACAACCCCGCCGTGCGCTACGGCCAGGGCGAACGCGTTCTGCGCGTCAACCGCTACGGCTCCGACCAGGACGACCCCCCGCTGAGCCCGGCGCTCCTGCTGCTGGTCGTCATGGTGTGTGTCGTGCTGCTGCTGCCGGTGGCCGTCTTCATCGCCACCGCCGTGCGCTTCGGCGGCGACCAGCGCGACCGCCGGCTGGCCGCGCTGCGGCTGGTGGGCGCGGACATCAAGGCCGTACGGCGGATCGCGGCGGGCGAGGCGCTGTGTGCCGCGCTGATCGGACTGGCCGTCGGCACGGGGGTGTTCCTCTTCATCCGGCGGTTCGCCTCCGGGGTCACGATCCAGGACACCAGCGTCTTCCCCGCCGACCTGGCCCCGGCGCCCGCCCTGGCGGCGCTCGTCGCCGTCGCCGTGCCCGCCCTGGCCGTCGTGATCACCCTGCTCGCGCTGCGCGGCGTCGCCATCGAGCCGCTGGGCATCGTGCGGAACGCCGTCGCCCGGCGCCGCAGGCTGTGGTGGCGGCTGCTGCTCCCGGTCGCGGGCCTGGCCCTGCTCGTACCGCTCTCCGGCAGCGTCTCGCTGTACGCCTACGGCGCCGCGGTCCCGACGGTGCGGGTCGCCGTGGGCGCCGTCCTGGTGCTGGTCGGGGTGACCGCCCTGCTGCCCTGGCTGGTCGAGGCGTGTGTGGCCCGGCTGCGCGGCGGGCCGCTGCCCTGGCAGCTGGCCGTCCGGCGGCTCCAGTTGAGCGGTGGCTCCGCGGCCCGCGCGGTCAGCGGCATCACCGTCGCCGTGGCGGGCGCGATCGCGGTGCAGATGCTCTTCGCCGGGATGCAGAACGACTACGTCGCCGAGCCCGACGAGGTCCCGGCGACGCATTCGCAGATGAGGGCCATGTACCGCACGGGGACCGCGGCGGAGGTACGCGGCTGGCAGGAGCGGCTGCGGGCGACCGAGGGGGTCGTCGGGGCGGTCGCCACGGTCGAGAGCTACGCCGACGCGACCGGCAAGGGAGGCGGCAGGGGCGGGGTCACGACCGTCCGGGTCGCCGACTGCGCCACGCTGCGCGAGCTGGCACGGCTGGACTCCTGCGCGGACGGGGACGTCTTCGTCGCCCAGGAGCCGGACGGTGATGTCGACACGGCGCGCCGCTTCCCGCCCGGCACCCCGCTGGAGATGGCGCGCTGGGACTCCTCGGGCGGCTCCGCGAAGGCGTACCGGTGGACCGTGCCCGCCTCGGCGCGTGTGGTGGCGACCCGGCCGGACCCGGCCGGTGAGCACGAGTACGGCGTGCTGGCCACGCCTTCGGCGATCGACGTCCGCGCCATGCCGGAGGGCAGGACGGTGGCCTCGGTGAAGTTCCGTCAGGGCGACCTGGACGCCATCGAGCGGGTGCGCAACACCGCCGCCGGCATCGACCCGGCCGTACGCGTATGGCGGATGGGCGGGGTGGTGAAGGACGACCACTACGCCGCGATCCAGCGGGGGCTGCTGGTCGGCGGCACCCTCACGCTGTTCCTCATCGGCGGCAGCATGCTCGTCACCACCCTGGAGCAACTCCGCGAGCGCAGCCGCCTGTTGTCCGCGCTGGTGGCGCTGGGCACCCGGCGCTCCACGATCGGCTGGTCGGTGCTCTGGCAGACCGCCGTCCCGGTCGTGCTCGGCATGATCCTGGCGGTCGCGGGCGGCCTCGGGCTCGGCTGGACGATGCTCAGGCTGATCGACCGCCGGGTGCAGGACTGGCTGTCCTTCCTGCCGCTGGTGGGCGCCGGCACGGCGGTCATCCTCCTGGTGACCCTCGTGAGCCTGCCACCCCTGTGGCGCATGATGCGCGCGGATGGCTTGCGCACGGAATAAATGCGGACCGGGCTGGAGGCCGAACGTGGCTTCTCCAGCCCGGTTTTCGCTCAGTCCCGGGAAATCCGCACGGGCAGTCCGGCGAGCGCTTCCCGCAGCGCCTCGGCGAACTGCTCGAACTCACCCTGCCGCGCCGCCCCCGCCCGCATCGCGAGCGCCACCTTGCGCGAGGGCGCCGGTTCCGCGAAGTAGCCCGTGGCGAGCTGGTCGTTGCGGCTGGTCTCCACGCGCAGCGCCGTACGCGGCAGCAGTGTGACGCCCAGGCCGCCGCCCACGAGCTGGACCAGGGTGGACAGCCCGGCGGCGCTGGTGGTGACGGGCATCCCCACCGTGCGCCCCGCCTCGCGGCAGATGTCGAGGGCCTGGTCGCGCAGGCAGTGGCCCTCGTCGAGCAGCAGGAGATCGAGTTCGCGCAGCGAGGCCCGCGGGATGTCCCCCCGTCCGGCCAGCCAGTGGTCACTCGGAGTCACCAGGACGAAGTCCTCGTCGAAGAGCGGCAGCTCGACCACCCCGGGCACGCCGAGCGGGACCGCGAGCAGCAGCAGATCCAGCCGCCCCTGGGACAGCCCCTCCAGCAGCGAGGAGGTCTGCTCCTCGTGCACCTGGAGATCGAGGGCCGGATAGCGGTCGTGGACCAGCCGGAGCACCGTCGGCAGCAGATACGGCGCCACCGTGGGGATCACCCCGAGGCGGAGCACTCCGGTGAAGGGCGCGCGGGCCGCGTCGGCCTCCTCCAGGAGCGCGCCGACGGCGTCGAGGACGGCGCGGGCACGCACGGCGAGGCGCTCCCCCGCGGGACTGAGCAGCACCTTTCTCGTCGTACGCTCGAGAAGCTGCACATCGAGGACCTCCTCCAGGGCCGAGACGGCACCGGAGAGCGCGGGCTGGCTCATGCCGATGGCGGTCGCCGCGTCGCGGAAGTGCAGGTGCTCGGCGACCGCGACGAAGGCGCGGAGCTGGGCGAGGCTGGGCTGGCGGGGGCGGGACGGCGCGGCCTTCCCGGCACCGGCCCGCGGGGCCGCCGCGGGGGTACCGGCGGGCTCCGCCTCCGGGCTTATGGACGACATGACTGATAACCACCTCCGATCAACTTCACTCAGTCTAGCTATTTCCGTTATCAATGCCTCCTGTGGCAGGGTGGCCTGAGTCCAACCCCGCAGGAAGCGCCGCCATGGTCTTCCTCGATGCAAGGAGAGCGCGTGCTCACTGTCGGTGACCAGTTCCCCCAGTACGACCTGACCGCCTGTGTGGACCTCGACGCGGACAAGGCGTTCGCGCAGATCGACAACAAGTCCTACGAGGGCAAGTGGCGTGTCGTCTTCTTCTGGCCGAAGGACTTCACCTTCGTCTGCCCGACCGAGATCGCCGCGTTCGGCAAGCTGAACGACGAGTTCGCCGACCGTGACGCCCAGATCCTCGGCGTCTCCGGCGACTCCGAGTTCGTCCACCACGCCTGGCGCAAGGACCACGCCGACCTGCGTGACCTGCCCTTCCCGATGCTGGCCGACGCCAAGCACGAGCTCATGCAGGCCTGTGGCGTCGAGGGCGAGGACGGCTACGCCCAGCGCGCCGTCTTCATCGTGGACCCGAACAACGAGATCCAGTTCACCATGGTGACCGCCGGTTCCGTCGGCCGTAACCCCAAGGAGGTCCTGCGGGTCCTCGACGCGCTGCAGACCGACGAGCTGTGCCCGTGCAACTGGAACAAGGGCGAGACGACCCTCGACCCGGTCGCGCTGCTCGCGGGCGAGTGACCTGACATGGCCCTCGACGAGCTGAAGTCCCGGATACCGGACTTCGCCAAGGACCTGAAGCTGAACCTCGGCTCGGTCATCGGCAACTCCCCGCTCCCGCAGCAGCAGCTGTGGGGCACCGTCCTCGCCTGCGCGATCGCGAGCCGCTCGCCGATCGTGCTGCGGGAACTGGAGCCGGAGGCCAAGGCCAACCTCTCCGCCGAGGCGTACGGCGCGGCCAAGTCGGCCGCCGCCATCATGGCGATGAACAACGTCTACTACCGCACCCGGCACCTGCTGTCGGACCCGGAGTACGGCAACCTGCGCGCGGGCCTGCGGATGAACGTCATCGGCAACCCGGGCGTGGAGAAGGTCGACTTCGAGCTGTGGTCGCTGGCCGTCTCCGCGATCAACGGCTGCGGCATGTGCCTCGACTCGCACGAGCAGGTGCTCCGCAAGGCCGGCGTGGACCGCGAGACGATCCAGGAGGCGTTCAAGATCGCTTCCGTTCTCCAGGCGGTCGGCGCGACGCTCGACTCCGAGGCGGTCCTGGCCGAGTAATCGGTCCGCCGCACGGCATCACGCAGAGGGCCCCACCAGGCATTCGCCCGGTGGGGCCCTCTGCGTCGTCATCAGCCGCGGCGCACCGGATCCGGTGCGGGTGCGCGGTCCGGGCCGGCGGACGCCACCGCCCCGACGGCGTTCTCCCTGGCGTGCGCCCGCAGATAGCCCACCACCGTGTTGGTGACGGCGGCCAGCGGCACCGCGACCACCGCGCCGCCGATGCCGGCTATCAGCGAGCCCGCGGCCACGGAGAGGACGACCGCGAGCGGGTGCACCCGTACGGCGCGGCCGAGGATGAACGGCTGGAGGACATGGCCCTCGATCTGCTGCACCGAGAGCACCACCACCAGCACCATCGTCGCCGTGAAGACATCCCGCGTCACCAGCGCCACGATCACCGCGAGCGCCCCGGAGACCACGGCGCCGACCAGCGGGATGAAGGCGAAGAGGAAGATGAAGACCGCCAGCGGGACGGCCAGCGGCACGTCGAGGAAGAACAGCCCCACGCCGATGAAGATCGCGTCGATCAGGGCCACTATCACCGTGCCGCGCACATAGGCGGTCAGCGTCGCCCACGCGCGCGGACCGGCGCCCGCCACTCCCTCGCGCGCCGCAGCCGGGAACAGCTTGAGCAGCCACTGCCAGATCTTGGGGCCGTCGTAGAGCAGGAAGAGCGTGCTGAACATCGCCAGCAGGATGCCGGTCAGCACCTCGATGATGACCTGCACACCCTCTATGCCGGCCGTGGTGATGTCCTTGGTGTTGCTGCCGATCGCCTGGCTGAGGTTGTCGGCGATGCTGTTGATCTGGTCCTCGGTGACGTGGAACGGACTGTTCAGCAGCCAGTGCTTGAAGTCCTTGATGCCCTGCTGCACCTGCTTGGACAGGTCGTCGATGTTCTCGGTGACCTGCCAGACCACGAACCAGCCGACCAGGCCCATGATGACGAAGCCGGCGATGAAGGTCATCGCGGTGGCCAGGCCCCGGGGCACGCCGTGCCGCTTGAGCCAGGCGACCGTGGGCTGGAGCAGCGCCGTGATCAGCAGGGCGGCGGTGAAGGCGAGCACGACCAACTGCACGGAGCTGATCACCCGCATCAGCACCCACAGCGTCCCGGCGAGGATGAGCAGCCGCCAGGCCACCTCGGCGGCGACCCGCACGCCCCAGGGCACGGCGGCGACGGGGTCGGGGCGCGCCGCGACGGCCGGGGCACAGCCGGGCGGCGCCGGGATCTGCTCCGGCGCGGGCCCGGCCCCGCCCGGCTCCGCGCCCGCGGACTCGGGGGCCCCGGCTCGGACGGACGCGGCGGCCCGTGCCGACTCGGGGGCCCCGGTCCACGCGGACTCCGGAGCCGGTCCGGGTACGACGGCGGGCACGGGGACCGGCGCGGGCTCGGCGGCGGGGGCCGCGGCGACCGGCGTGTCCGCCTGCTGCGCCTGCGCCCTCCGGCGTTCGAGCAGCTCGGCGAGCCGGGTCAGACCCGTCCCCATGCCGCCGATCATTTTCGGCAATCTCGACATTTCTCTTCCTCTACCCCACTCCCCGCGGCCATCACGACGACGTTACCCGGGCCCGCTGTCAGCACGTCCGCCAGCCGTCCTCGGGGAAGACACACAAAGCCCCCGACCGGTTGAGGTCGGGGGCTGAGTGAGACGTGGAAGTCACCGGCGGACCGGCGGGCCGGAGCCTAGTACCACTGGTTGGCCTGCCAGAACGACCAGGCGCCGCAGGGGCTGCCGTAGCGCTCGTTCATATAGCCGAGGCCCCACTTGATCTGGGTGGCCGGGTTGGTCTGCCAGTCGGCACCGGCGGACGCCATCTTGGAACCGGGCAGCGACTGCACCAGGCCGTAGGCGCCGGAGGAGGCGTTGGTGGCGGTGTAGTCCCAGCCGCTCTCGTTGTTCACGATGTTGCTGAAGCACTGGAACTGGTCGCCCGGGATCATCTGCCGGGCCATCGCCTGGACCTCGGCGGTGGAGTAGGACCCCTTGACCGCGAAGGACGAGGCGTCGCGGGAGGCGGAGCGGCTGCTGACCGCGTCCTTGTCCTCGCGCTCCTTGGCGTCCTTGGCCGCCTTCTCCTCCGCTTCCTTCTTGGCCGCGGCGTCCGCGGCCTCCTTCTTGGCGGTGGCGTCGTCGGCGGCCTGCTTGCGCGCGGTCTCCTCGGCGTCCTTCTTCGCGACCGTGTCGGCGGCGTCGGACTGGGTGTCCGCCTGCTGCGTCAGGAAGGACGCCTGCTGCTGGACGTTCTGTCCGGCGGGGATGTCCGCGAGGAGGGTCGTGTCCGCCGCGGTGGCCTCGACCTGGCCTGTGCCATGGTCGCTGCCCGACGCGACACCTACGACGGCGCCAACGGTGGTGACCGCGGTGGCGGATGCCACGGCGAACCCCCGGACCGAGATCCGGCTCACACGGTTTCCTTCCAGCATCGCCCGCTTAGGTGACCTCGCGGGCGCAATCGTGCCCCTGGCGCTGGCCTCCGTTTTGCGCGGCACCACCGGAGGCGGGACCGGCCGGTCACAGGAGGCACTGACCCGGTGGGCCCTCCGCAAGGGGAGGTCCGCGTGATGCTCGGGCGGCATACGGCGACGCTGTTCAGTTCTTGTGGTGCGGCACCCGGAGGGTGCCGAAGTGCCGTATGCGGGGCCTGACAGGACCCAGACTCTGCCCGACGGGGACACCCCGAGGCAATTCCACGTTGCGTGGGAAAGCTCACATGCCGTTTACTCCAGCCGTTTCGCGGAAAGTGCGGCGCGGCACGACAACGCGCGGCTAAGCTCCTTCGCTTCGCCGCGCGCTGCCCCGTCACCTCACCCGCGGTGGGGCAATTGCCTGCCCACTCCCTCAGATGCGGCCTTCCTCCAGCATTTCGGTCACCAGTGCCGCGATGGGCGAACGCTCCGAACGCGTCAGCGTGACATGGGAGAAGAGCGGATGCCCCTTCAGCTTTTCCACGACCGCGACCACGCCGTCGTAGCGGCCGACGCGGAGGTTGTCGCGCTGCGCCACGTCATGGGTGAGGACCACCCGCGAATTGGCCCCGATGCGCGACAGAACGGTCAGCAGCACATTCCTTTCGAGCGATTGCGCCTCGTCCACGATCACAAAGGCGTCGTGCAGCGACCGCCCGCGGATGTGCGTCAGCGGCAGCACCTCCAGCATGCCGCGCCCGACGACCTCCTCGATCACCTCGGCGCTCGTCACCGCGGAGAGGGTGTCGAAGACGGCCTGCGCCCAGGGGCTCATCTTCTCCGCCTCGCTGCCCGGCAGATACCCCAACTCCTGCCCGCCGACGGCGTACAGGGGGCGGAAGACCATCACCTTCCGGTGCTGCCGGCGCTCCAGGACGGCCTCCAGACCGGCGCACAGCGCCAGCGCCGACTTGCCCGTGCCGGCCCGGCCGCCCATCGACACGATGCCGATGTCCGGGTCGAGGAGCATGTCGAGCGCCACCCGCTGCTCGGCGCTGCGCCCGTGGATCCCGAACGCCTCGCGGTCGCCGCGCACCAGCCGCACCGAGCCGTCGGCCGTGACCCGGCCGAGCGCCTTGCCGCGCTCGGACTGGAGCACCAGCCCGGTGTGCACGGGCAGTTCGGACGCTTCCGGCACATATGCCACCTCGGCGGCGTAGAGCTCGTCCACCTGCTCGGCGGTGACGGCGAGTTCGGCCATCCCCGTCCAGCCCGAGTCGGTGATGGCGAGCTCGGCGCGGTACTCCTCCGCGAGCAGCCCGACCGCGGACGCCTTGATCCGCAGCGGCAGGTCCTTGGAGACGACGGTGACGTCGTACCCCTCGGCCTGGAGGTTGCGGGCCACGGCGAGGATGCGCGAGTCGTTGTCACCGAGGCGGAAACCGGCGGGCAGTATGCCGGGATCCGAGTGATTGAGCTCGACCCTGAGCGTCCCGCCCAGCTCGCCGATCGGGATCGGTGAGTCGAGGCGGCCGAATTGCACCCGGTAGCCGTCCAGCAGGCGGAGCGCCTGCCGTGCGAAGTAACCGAGCTCGGGGTGCTGCCTCTTGGCCTCCAGCTCCGTGACCACCACCACGGGCAGCACGACCTCGTGCTCCTCGAAGCGGGCCATGGCGCCTGGATCGGCCAGCAGGACGCTGGTGTCGAGGACATAGGTGCGCCGGTCGTTCTCACGGCGCTTCTTGCTGGTCACCACGGGTGGACGAACCCCCTCGGGGAGAGGTCGGGGCGCGACGACGTCGCCGGGGAACTGGGCCGGGTCCATGCCCTTCGAGGGCCGGACGCCGGCCCTCCGCGTCGTCCGGGCGGACCCGCGGGTCCGCTCGGTCCGCACGGTCGTCGTCCGTGTTGCAAAGGGCCTCCCGGGCGGGCGGCCCCATGCCACCCGCTGGCAGAGCGACGGTCTTTGGACAGACCGTCGGCCTGGAGGGGATATTCCCGCTGGACCGCTTGACCATGCAACGGCATATGCGACGGCGAGGTGAACGCCCGGTCCGTCAGGGGTCGTAGCCGTGCCCGAACTCCGTGCCCCGCGGCCCGCTCCCGGGCCGCGATCAGTAGCCGTAGCGGCGGTGCCGCGCGGCGTAATCACGCAGCGCGCGCAGGAAATCGACCTTTCGGAAGGCCGGCCAGAAGACCTCGCAGAAGTAGTACTCCGAGTGCGCGCTCTGCCAGAGCATGAAGCCGGAGAGACGCTGTTCGCCGCTGGTGCGGATCACCAGATCCGGGTCGGGCTGGCCGCGCGTATAGAGGTGCTTGGAAATGTGCTCCACATCGACCATCTCGGCGAGTTCCTCGTAAGAGGTGCCGTTCTCGGCCGCTTCGAGCACCAGCGAACGCACCGCGTCCGCGATCTCCTGCCGACCGCCGTAGCCGACCGCGACATTGACCAGTATTCCGTTGATACCGATGGTGTCCTGCTCCGCCTCTTTCAGCACGGACTGCGTGCGGGCGGGGAGCAGGTCGAGGGTGCCGACGTGGTGGACGCGCCAGCGGCCGTCCGCGGCGAGGCCGCGCACCGTGTTCTCGATGATGCCGAGCAGGGGGTTGAGCTGGTCGGCGGGGCGGTCGAGGTTGTCGGTGGAGAGCATCCAGAGCGTGACGACCTCGACATCGGTCTCGGCGCACCAGCCGAGCAGCTCATGGATCTTGTCGGCGCCGGCCTGGTGGCCCTGCTCCAGCGTGCGGCCGTCGGCGCGCGCCCAGCGGCGGTTGCCGTCGAGGATGACGCCGATGTGCTTGGGCACCTGGGCATGGTCGAGGCGGCCTTCCACCCGGCGTGCGTAGAGCCTGTACACCAGGTCGCGCAACTTCACGTCTTCCAGCCCCTCCATGCCACGGCGGTCGCCCCGAGGGCGCCACACTACTGCCCGCGTGTCACGAGGACCCAACTCGGTCTGTCACAAGACCGTGATAGTCAGATACACATGACCGAACCGACTCATTCCACTCACTATCGTGCGGCCGAAAATCGCTATGACGCGATGGAGTACCGCCGCACGGGGCACAGCGGCCTCAAACTGCCCGCCATCTCGCTGGGTCTGTGGCACAACTTCGGCGACGACCGGTCCCTGGAGTCGCAGCGCGCCATTCTCCGCCGCGCCTTCGACCTGGGTGTCACCCACTTCGACCTGGCCAACAACTACGGTCCGCCGCCCGGCTCCGCGGAGCTGAACTTCGGCAAGATCTTCGCCCAGGACTTCCGTCCGTACCGCGACGAAATCGTCATTTCCACCAAGGCCGGCTATCTCATGCACCCCGGCCCGTACGGCGAGTGGGGTTCCCGGAAATACCTGCTCTCGTCCCTCGACGCGTCGTTGCGCCGAATGGGTGTCGACCACGTCGACATCTTCTACTCGCACCGCTTCGACCCGGAGACCCCGCTGGAGGAGACGATGGGCGCGCTCGCGTCCGCCGTCCAGCAGGGCAAGGCGCTCTACGCGGGCGTGTCTTCGTACAGCGCGGAGAACACCCGTGAAGCGGCGCGCATCCTGCGCGGGTTGGGCGTGCCCGCGCTGATCCACCAGCCGTCCTACTCGATGATCAACCGCTGGACGGAGGACGACGGGCTGCTCGACGCCCTGGAGGCGGAGGGCATGGGCTGCATCTCCTTCGCGCCGCTGGCGCAGGGGCTGCTGACCGACAAGTACCTGGACGGTGTCCCGGAGGGCTCGCGGGCGGCGCAGGGCAAGTCGCTGGACCCGGGGCTGCTGACGGAGGACGTCGTGCGGCGGCTGCGCGGGCTCGACGGGATCGCCCGGCGGCGCGGCCAGTCGCTGGCCCAGCTGGCCCTGACGTGGGTGCTGCGCGACCCGCGGATGACCTCGGCGCTGATCGGCGCGTCCAGCGTGCGCCAGCTGGAGGCGAACGTCGCGGCGCTCGGGGCTCCGAAGCTGACCGAGGAGGAGCTGTCTGAGATCGATTCCTTCGCGGTAAGCACCGAGGGCGTCAACATCTGGGCGAGCCGCAACGGGTCCTAGACCCTCTCCCAAACCTCATACGAATCATCACGCACCGTGATGCGAGGGAAAGAAAACGGGCCGGTCCGTGGGGGGGATACGGACCGGCCCGAGGGGGGGTTTCCACCTTAACCGCTCTGAGGCCCTGCTCCGCGCACCGACAAGGGTGACGGCGCGCGCGATGCTGACGCTCGGTGACCTTATTGATCTTGAACTCGGCGGTGGACCAAGATCACCCGAGGCCGCGCAGGGCCCGCCAGCGCTGGGCCTACGGTGTAGAACAAGCCATTCGACGCCCGACCGGATGCCTGCCCTTGGCCCTTACGAAAACTTCCTGAAAATTCATCGTCAGGTTGATGCGTTTGACGCCTTTTGACGTCAGACGGTCCGAGTCTGCCGCGTGGCGGTTTCTTGGCAGATCATGATTTTTGCGGTGCTTTGTCCGTCCACTGGGCCGACCGGGCGACGGACCAGGGCGGGGACAAGGGTGAGCAGGCCGAGGACGGCCATGCCCGCCCCGATCCACAGCGGCGCGCGCAGCCCGAAGGCGTCGATGGCCGGCCCGCCGGCCGAAGTCCCGATGACGATGCCCAGGGTGATGAACGAGGAGTGGATCGTGTTGACCAGCGGCCCGGCGTTGCCCTCGCGCTGGACCCGGGTGGCCATCGCGGGGTTCATCGTGACGCCGACGAGGCCGATCCCCAGCATGCACACGACCGCCGGCACGGGCAGGTGGGCGAAGAGCGCGAAGCCGACGAGGAACACCAGGTTCAGGGCGAGGCCGCAGAGCAGGACGCCGAGGGTGTGCCGGTCGGCGAGGCGCCCGACGACGGTGTTGCCGACCACGGTGGCCGCGCCGTACGCGATGAGGAGCAGCGGCACGGTGCCGGTGGCGAAGCCCGTGACCTCCGTGAGTATCGGGTTGAGGTAACTGAACGCGGCGAACGTCGCGCCGATGATGAAGGTGCTGGTGGAGAGCGCCAGCCACAGCCGGGGGCGGCGGAAGACGCCCAGCTCGCCCCGCAGGCCACCGCCGCCCTCGGCAGGGGCCCGGTCCAGGCGGGGGACGCCGGCGAGGGTGCAGAGCGCGGCGACGACCGTGAGCGCGGTGATGCCCCAGAAGGCCGCGCGCCAGCCGAGGTGTTCGCCGGTCACGGTGGCCAGCGGCAGGCCGAGCAGGGTGCCCAGCATCAGGCCGTTCATGGCCACCCCGATGGCGCGGCCGCGCACCTCCGGGCGGGCGAGGCGGGCGCACAGCGAGACGGCGACACCGAAGAACGCCTGTGAGGCGGTGCCGGTGACCACGCGGGCCACCAGCATGGCCGGGTAGGTGGACGCGGTGGCGGCCAGGACGTTGCCGGCCAGGAAGACGGCGAACAGCACCATCAGCGCCCGCCGCTGCGGCAGCCTCAGCACGGCTACGGTGAGGAACGGGCCCCCGACCGCCATGGCCACCGCGAACGCGGTGATGAGATAGCCGATCTCGGGGATGGTCGCGTCCAGTCCCTCCGCCATCTGCGGCATCAGTCCTGCGACGACGAACTCGCTGGTCACCATGGCGAAGATGCCCAGGGCGAGGACGTATATGGCTCGTGGCACAGCGGTCACCTTGTCATTTTCTGTAACGTGCAGTTCAAAACTCGGGTAGGCAAAGGGCAGGGGTGGGGACAATGTGGGGTGAACAGGGGCGCGAAGGGCGTCAGATCGCGTCGAGCGTGGCGCGGGCGATGCCCTCCAGCGCCGTGCGGCCGGCCCCCGCGCGGGCGGAGACGCGCATGCCGCCGATGGCGGCGATCACGAAGTGCGCGAGGGCGCGGGCGTCCTTGGCCGCGTCGATGTCACCGGCGCGCTGCCCCTCGGCGATGGCGGCGGTCAGGAGCTCCAGCCGCTTGCGGTAGTCGCGCTCCAGATCGCGCGCCACATCGGCATCGCGGCCGGCGAGCTCGACGGCGGTGTTGACGACGAGACAGCCGCGAGGGCCGCCGGACGATCCGCACTCCTCCTCGACGACGCTCTCCAGCATCGCGCGGAACTTCTCCCGCACCGGCAGATCGCCGTCGAACAGGGTCTGTTGGAACTCCGTCCTGGCGTCCATATAGCGCAGCAGGGCCCGGCGGAAGAGGTCGTGCTTGCTCTTGAAGGTGTTGTAGATGCTGCTCCTGCCCAGCCCCGTGGCATCGCACAGGTCCTGGGTGGAGGTCGCTTCGTATCCGGCGGTCCAGAACGCCCGCAACGCGGCGTCGACCGCCCGCTCCTCATCGAACATCCTCGGCCGGGCCATGCGTCGAACCGTACCCGTTTTGGATCACGCGGTCCAATAGCCCGTGACCCTCACGCTCCATGGGCGGCTCCCCTGTTCACGTCCCCGTGGCGCCTCCCAGCAGGAGGCCCAGCCACGCGCCCGCGAGCATGAAGGGGCCGAGCGCCAGGGCCGTGCCGCGGGTGGCCCTGCGGGTCAGGAGCAGCGCAGTGCCGTGGAGCGAGCCCAGCAGGAGCCCCGCGAAGGCGCCCAGGAAGAGGACCTGCCAGCCGTACCACCCCAGGGCGCACCCCAGGCCGAGCGCCAGCTTGACATCGCCGAACCCCATGCCGCTCGGGTGGATCAGGAAGAGCGCGAGATAGCAGCCGCCCAGCACGACTCCGCCCAGCAGCGCCCCCGGCCAGGACCCCGCCGCCCCCGGTATCAGGGCCGCGAGGCCCAGCAGCAGCGCCACGCCCACCGCCAGCGGCAGCGTCAGCACGTCCGGCAGCCGCCGCACCGACCGGTCGACCCCCGCCAGCAGCACCGCCACCGGCGCCGCCAGCAGCCACACCGCGAGCTCGGGCCGCGCCCCCACGACGGCGGCGAGCGCCGCGCACACCGCGCCGGTCACCCCGGCCCACCACAGCGCGCCCGGTGCGTACCGCTCGCCGCACTCCCCGCAGCGGCCACGCCCCAGCCAGCCCGCGAGCGCGTGCCCGCACGGACCCGCCGACCGCCACGCCCGCTCCGGCTCCACACTCAGGCGGTAGTGCGCCCGGGGCAGCGACACCCCGGCCACGGCCCCGTACAGGGCGGCGAGAACGATCAACAGCGCGGCCATGAACCGAGGTTACGCAGAAGCGGCGATGCCCGTCGGGGCCTGTGGATAAAGTGCCTCCAGAGCATCACCCACCCCACGGGCCACGGCCGAAGGGACCTCTCATGCCTCGTCGGCACGACGGCACGCCTTCTCCACGCGGCGGCATGCCCCCTCTGCGCGACCGCACGTTTCGCCGGCGCGACGGCACCGCGAGTCTGTACGTCCCGCCCGGGAGCGCCGGGCCCGACGCGGAACACGGCAGCGGGCTCGTGGTCCCGCTGGAGGTCGCCGCTTCCTACCGCGCCCGCACCCGCGGCCTCCTCGGCCGCGACGGCATCGAGGGCGCGCTGCTCCTCACCCCGGCGTCCTCGGTGCACACCTTCCGGATGCGCTTCCCCATCGACGTGGCCTATCTGGACCGGCACTTGACCGTCCTGGCCGTACGCACCATGCGCCCCTGGCGCCTCGGGGCGCCGCGCGTCCGCTCGCGCCATGTGCTGGAGGCGGCGGCGGGGGCCATGCGGCTGTGGGGCCTGCGGCCCGGCGTACGCGTCGAGATCCGCCCCTGACCTCACTCCTCGCTGCCCGCCCCGGGCTCACTCCTTGCCGCGCCGGGCCGCCAGCGTCCAGCCGCCGAGCCCGAGCAGCAGCAGCGACCCGGTGGTGACGCCCGCGTACCCGACGGCGCGCAGCCGCCGGTCGCGGTGCCGCCCGGTGACCGCGCCGGCCGGGCGCATGCTCCCGCCGGGCGCCCGCGCGTCCTCGCGCGCCTTGCCGACGTCCACCGTGAGCGTGACGGGCACCCGGCTCGGCTTCCCCTGGCCCACCTTGGGGTTGAGGCTCACCTGGAGGTAGTACCAGCCCGGGAGGCGCATGCCCCGGGCGGCGTCCCCGCCCGCGCCGTCGCCGGCCGCGGCGGCGGGCGTGGTCAGCGAGAGGTCCGCGGGTCTGCCCTGATAGCCACCGGTCCTGTTCATGACGTAACCGCGGGCCTCGTTGCTCAGCCCCATCCGCATCCCGGCGATCACGTACGGCGCGCTCCCGGCGTCGCGGTCGGCCCCGAACCTCGCGTTCGCCGCGAGCTGCTGACCGGCTCCGACCGGGACGCGGTAGAAGTGGGTCTCGCCGGGCCGGAGTTCGTCCGTCCAGATGCCGGGGCGGATCTCCGCGGCGTCGTTGAAGCCCGATCCGCCACGGACGCCGCCGCCCTGGGCGCCCACTCCCCCGCCGCCCGGTGCGGGCGCGGTCCGTGCCGTCCGGTCCCCGCCGGGGCCGCCCGTGGACGCCGGATCCGCGGGCGTGCTCACGTATTTCAGCTCGACCGGCACGGCGGCCGTGTCCCCGCCCGCCGCGTCGCCGCGCTCCAGGATGAAGCGGTAGGTCCCCGCGGCCTTGCAGGCACCGCCCGTGGCGGTCACCCGCTCCGCGTAGTCGGCGACCGGATAGGCGCCACCGGCCGAGAGGAACGTGCGGTGGCGGCCCACGCCGCACTGCGTGCCGTCCTGCGCCTCCAGGGACACCGAGATCCCGTCCCGGGCCCCCATCGAGCTGCCGGGGGCGGGCGCGGCCACGGCCGAGACGTACGCACTGGAGCGGGCGTCCAGCCGCACCGCGTAGTACTTCCGCTGCCCGGGGGCGACGCTGTCCTTGTAGGTGTGCGCGCCGGGCTTCAGCAGGGGGGCGTCGGCGGTGTTCTCGGAGCCGGTCAACTGCTGCGCGTCCGGGGCCATCCTGTACGCGGCGACGGGTGCGGCCCCGTCCGCCGCGGCGGCCCCCTGCGCGGCCGCCGCGATCAGCATGCCCAGGGCCGCCGCCCCGGCGAGTCCGCCTCTCGCTTTCCCCCGGCGCATCTTCCGCCTCCCTGGCGCGTCCCGGCTTCCGGGGCCTCATCCTGCCGCCTGGCGGACGGGGGCGCGAGGCTTCGTCGGGCCCTCAGCCACGCGTGGGGAAGCTGATCTCCACCCGGCGGTTGCGACGGCGGCCGTCCTCCGAGGAGTTGTCCGCGATGGGGTAGTCCTCGCCGTACCCCCGTATCTGGTACGCGATGCCCGACGAACCGATGTCCAGGGCCAGTTGCCGCTGCACCGCGTTGGCCCGCTGTTTCGACAGCTCCACGCCGTGCTCGGCGGAACCGAGGTTGTCCGTGAAGCCGAAGACGCGGAGCGTGGTCGCGTGCCGCTTCCTGACCTCGTCCGCGATCGCCCGGATCCGCTTGCCCGCCTCCGCGCCGAGCGTCGCGCTGTCCTTGTCGAAGAGCACTTCCGCCTGGAGGGCGAAGGTGACGTCGACGTTGGTGTCCTCGCGCCGCTCACCCCCGTCGTCCGTCTCGACGACGGACTTGATGTCCAGCACCCGGCCGGGCGCGAGCTTCGCGCCCGGCCGCATCCGCAGTCCGTGGGCCGAACCGTCGATCTTCACGGGCGGCGCGGTGTCGGCCTTGCCGCCGGGCCCGCTCTGCGCGCGGGCGGGCGGGGCGGCCGGGGTGGTGACCAGCAGCGCGGTGGACAGGGCCACGGCGACGGCCGCCCCGCGGCCGATCCGGGGAACGTACGCGGTCCGGGTCATCCGGCTCACTCCGAGATCCGCACGCGGACGGACGGCATGGTCGGCACCTGGAAGTCGACGTCCGTGACGTTCTCCGGCGGCGCGGGGAACTGCGCGAAGACGGGCCGGCTCTCCTGGGGCTTGATGTTGGTCAGGCCCGTGCTGCACAGACACTCACCGTCCGTGTCCCGCAGCACCAGATAGCGCTTCTTGCTCGCCCCGTCGACCAGCGAGGCGCCGGAGATGGAGGAGCGGGACTTCATGTCCGTCTCCTGGGAGAGCCAGTGGATGGCGTTGAACGGTTTGCTGCCGCCGTTCGTCAGCGTGCCGCTCACCGTGACGAAGCCGCCGCTGTCCCGTACCGCGGAATTGACGGCGATGACGACACCGTCAGGGCCCTTCATCTCGCCTATGACCTCGCCCGGCCGGCCCGCGGGAGCGTTCTTCGCGCTCCCCGGAGGGCCGGCCGACTTCCTGTCCGGGGCGGCGTCCGTGTCCTTCCCGCCGCTGTCCCCGCCGCAGCCGGACACGGCGAGGGCCAGGAGGGCCACGACCGCCGCCGCTGCCGCGCGTCTACGGGTCTTCGTGATGTGCCGCGTGCTCATGAGGGCGCGTCCTTTCGAGGAGTCACCGGCGGAAGGGCAACCGCGCGGCGGGCCGCTTCAGTCGGCGAGGCGTACGGCGAACAGCGCTCCGACCGCTCTCGCGAGGTCGTCGGGGCGCTTGGGGTCGATCGGCACCACCCGCCCGTCGCACACGATGTCGACGGGTGGCTTCCGCGCCTCCGGGGACAGCCCCGCGCAGCGCGGTTCCACCACGGCGCGCGCCGTGGCCGTCGCGTGGACGTCCTCGGTGCCGGGGACGACCGAGCGGCCGACGGCCGCCGAGGAGCGGACGGTGACGGTGAAGGCGGCGGGGAGCGTCCCCGGGGCGGACGTGCCGCACCCGCCCACGACCTCGGCGCCGTTGCTCCGGGCGTACGCGTCGGCCTCGCCGCAGGCGGCGGCCACGTCGCCCTGGCGTCCGTCCAGCCAGTCCGCCCAGCCGCCACCGGCCCCCAGGGCCGCCAGCAGCCCCGTACGCAGCTGATCGCGGTAACTCTGGGCCGCCGCCAGGGCGGCGGCGTCCGCGGCCGTCTGAGCGCCGTTCTTGTTCGCTCCCGCCTGTCCCACGGCGAAGAACGCCAGCGCGAGGAAGAGCAGTGCGGCGACCGCCGTGACGTAGAGCGGGAACGCCTGTCCCGCGTCGCCGCGCGCGCGGACGGCGGCGGGGCGCGTCAGCCGCCCGTGACCTGGGAGATCTTGTCGGAGATGGCGCTGGCGATCGCGCTGCCGAAGTCCGTGCGGGTCAGCACCAGGACGATCGCCACGACCACGGCGATGATGCCCAGGTACTCGATCGCGGTCTGCCCGCGGTCGCTCCGGAGGGAACGGCGGCTCTCCCCGGGGTCTCTCCCCGGGCTCCGGACGTTTCCCGGGTCGTGCTCGCGCGACGTCTCCATGCTGTTCCCCTCCATCGACGGCAACCCCCGTGCGGTACGGAATTCGGGTGTGGTGCGTGGTGTCGCTCACGCCACATGAAAAGTACGCCGGAACGGCACTTACGGAACAGTGCGTCCGGCACCATTCCCTTCCCCTGGACGGAAGTTGGGACACCACTGAACAGACGCGCCTCACAGAACCCACGCATCCCACCCCCACCCGGGCTCAACGCCCCGTGATCGAACCGAAGTCCGTGCCCGACCCGAGGAAGAATCCCGCCACCATCAGGATCATCGTGCCCGGCACCATGCAGGTGGTGATCACGACCGTGGCCTTCGGCACCGCGCGGGCCGCGCGGCGGCGGGCCCGCTGGGCGTCCGTGCGGCGCATGTCGTCGGCGATGGCGATCAGTGTGTCGACGATGGGCGCGCCGAGCTCCTCGCCCTGCTGCAAGGCCGTGACGAACCGGGCGACCTGTTCCGAGTCGTTGCGGACGCGCAGTTCGTCGAACGCGTGCCGCCTGCTGACGCCCATGTCCAGCTGGCGCAGGGTGATGCGGAGTTCGTCGGCCCACGGGCCCTCGTACTTCTCCGCCACCCGGTCGAGTGCCTGCCGGAAGCTCAGGCCGGCGCTCACGACCACCGCGAGGACGTCCAGGAAGTCCGGCAGCGTGCGGTCGATGGCGTCCTTGCGTTCGCGTACGGCGGCCCAGATGCCGACCTCGATCCAGAAGAGGCCGAAGGCGATCAGCAGCAGGGCGACAATCATCCGTCCGGCGAGGAGCATCACGAGGGCGCCGCCGAAGCCGAGGAAGCCGTAGACGGCGCGGCGCGCGGCATAGCGGTCGACGGTCAGGCCGCCGGGGTTCCCCGCGCGGTCGATCCGGGTGCGCACCTTCGCCACCCGCCGCTCGCCCATCATCCGCAGCACGAGCGGCGCGTACCGCATGCCGAGCCGGTCGAGGGCCGAACCCACGGCCGTGGTCCGGGTGGAGCCGACCTCCAGGGCCACGGTCAGGTCCGTCGGCAGCTTGACCTCGCTGCGGTAGAGCGCGACGCCCGCGCAGGCGCCCGCGACGGACAGCGCGGCCAGCAGCCCCAGCACAAGGCCCGCGCCCACCCCTCAGACCTCGATCCTGGAAAGGCGGCGGATCGCCACGATGCCCAGGGCGTAGAGGCACAACGCGGCGACCACGGCGGCCTGGCCGAGGAAGGTGGAGGTCATGCGCTCGATCGACCCGGGCGCGATGCGGTCCATCAGCAGCAGCGTGCCGACGCCCATCAGGGGGACGACATAGGCGGTGACGGTCACCTGCGACAGCTGGGTGCGCACCTCCCGGCGGGTCTCCTTCCGCTCCTCCAGCGTCCTGGTGAGATTGCGCAGCGAACTGACGACCGTGCCACCCGCTCTGTTCGAAAGCACCAAGGTCGTCACCAGGACACCGAGTTCACGCGAGGGCAGCCGCTCGGCGAGCTCGCCGAGCGCGTCGTCGACCGAGTGCCCGACCGCGAGCTTGTCGGCCACCTTGGCGAGCTCCTCGCCCGCCGGCGCCTCCATCTCGTCGGCGGCCATGGCGAGGGCCGTACGGAGGGCCAGTCCGGCCTGGGTGGCGTTGGCGAGGATGCGGGACAGCTCGGGCAGCTGGTTGATGAACCGCTCGATGCGCTTGCGGCGTTGCAGGCCCAGGAAGGCGGACGCGGACCACAGGGCGGCCAGCGCGGCCGGCGGGCCGAAGAAGGGCGCGAGGGCGGCGGCCGCGACGAGCCACAGTCCGGCCGCCGCGGCGAGCGCGCAGACGGTGAACTCGCCCGGTGTGACGTCCAGTCCCGTCGACGCGAGCCGCCGCTCCAGCCGGCGCCCCGCCCGCGTGGCGCGCAGCCGCCGGTCCAGCCCCCCGAAGTGCCGCACGCGCCCGGCGGGCGGCAGGGCCGGGGCATCGGAGAGCCGCGCCACCAGCGACCGCCGCTGCGCCTTCCCGGCCGCGTACACCAGCACGCCCGCCGTGCCCAGCGCGCAGCACAGCAGGGTGGCGCCGGCGGTCAGCAGTACAAGTGCGTTCATCTGCGGCTACCTCTGCCTCGCTTCTCGGACGGTGAGCTCGGTGGGGAACGCGGCGACCCCGAACGCCGCCGGTACGGCCTCGTCGGCCATCCGCAGCCGCTCGGCGACGCGTTCGGGGACGGGGAAGCACGTGAACCGCCCGCGCACGATGCGGTCGGAGTCCATCGGCCGGGCATCGAAGCGGCAGACGGTGGCCAGGCGGTAGTCCTCCCGGCCGTGCGAGTCGAGCAGCGCGATCTCGACGACCCGCCGCGAGCCGTCCGCGTGCCGGGTCAGCTGGACGATGCAGTCGACGGCACTGTTGATCTGGTCGCGCAGCGCCTCGTACGGGATCTTGACCTCGGACATCGACGCCAGCGTCTGCAGGCGCATCAGGGCGTCCTCCGCGCTGTTGGCGTGCACCGTGGCGAGCGAGCCGTCGTGGCCGGTCGACATCGCCTGGAGCATGTCGAGCGTCTCGCCGCCGCGGACCTCACCGACGATGATCCGGTCCGGGCGCATCCGCAGGGAGTTGCGGACGAGGTCGCGGATGGTGATCCGGCCGTGGCCCTCGACGTTGGGGGGACGCGACTCCAGCCGGATGACGTGGGCCTGCTGGAGCTGGAGCTCGGCGGCGTCCTCGACGGTGATGATGCGCTCGCCCTCCGGGATGAGCCCGGAGAGGGCGTTCAGCAGGGTCGTCTTGCCCGAGCCGGTCGGGCCGGAGACCACGACGTTGAACTTCGCCCGGACGAGCGCGGAGAGCAGCATCAGCATCCGCTCGTCGAGCGTCCCCATGCCGATCAGTTCCGGCAGGGTGTACGCGCGGGGGAAGCGGCGGATGGTCAGCGTCGCGCCGTTCAGCGCGAGCGGCGGGATGATGACGTTGACGCGCTCACCGCTGGGCAGCCGGGCGTCGACCATCGGATTCGACTCGTCCACCCGCCGGTTGACCGTGGAGACGATGCGTTCGATGGTCTGCATCAGCTGCTCGTTGGACGCGAACCGTACGGGTACGAGCTCCACGCGGCCGGCGCGCTCCACGAAGATCTGGTCGGGGCCGTTGACCATGATCTCGGTGATCGAGGGGTCCTCCAGGAGCGGTTCGAGGACGCCCAGCCCCAGGGCCTCGTCGACGACGCGGCGGATGAGCCGGTCGCGCTCGGAGGTGGAGAGGACCGGCCCCTCCCGGCTGAGGATGTGCCCGAGGACCCGCTCCAGCCGGGTGCGGCGCTCGGCGGCGGCGAGCGCGGACATCTCGGCGAGGTCGATCTCCTCCAGCAGCTTCGCACGGTAGACGGGGACGAGGTGGCTCGACTCCCGCCCGTCCGTGGGCGCTTCCGGTGCGACGATCCGTGCCCGCAGGCTCATGGCGCGCTCCTCGGTGGCGGCAGCGGTCCTGCCGGGCAGCGCATGGTGGCCCGGCGGGTGACGGACCGGTCGCCCAGCAGCGGCAGGACGGCCGGGATCCGCACGGTCACGGTGGCGGTGGTCTCCCCCTCGCCCTCGCAGGGCGCCGCGTCGGGCGCGCCGTCGGTCCGCAGCCAGCCGCTCAGCGCGGCCCGTCCGGCGTCCGCCGGTGTCGTCCTGGGGTCGTCCTGGGTGGCGGTACGGGCCGTGGCTCTCGCGGCGCTTCCGGCTTGCTGGGTGGCGAAGGCGGCGAGGCCCAGTTGCAGGGCGGCGAGCCCGATCAGGAGCAGGACGGGAAGGAAGCCGAGCAGCTCGATGGAGGCGGATCCTTGGTCGCGGCGGCGGGCTTTTTCCCCGGCCCCGCCCGTGCCCGCACCGGGGCGCGTGCCCCAGCCTCCTGGCTGCGGGTCCGTTGGCCTGCGGCGCTTTTCCCCTACCCGCCCCTTCCCGAAACTGGGGGCAAGCCCCCGGACCCCCGCAACGGTGCGCGCCCCGGAACTGGGGCTGCCGCCCCAGACCCCGCAACACGGCTTCGCCGCGTTGTCCTCAAACGCCGGACGGGCTGAAAAGAAATACGCACCCGGGCTGAAAGGAGAGAACGGCGCACCCCGCCGGCCCTGATGTCGCCCACCCCCGCACCCACCACCACCCAAGCCCGGCCGGCGATTGAGGCCACCCCACCGCAAGGCGCGAGCAACCCGCACCCAGCGACGGCGAGCCCCCAGGGCAACCCGCACCCCCCTCACCCCTCCCCCTCAGAAGCCGCCCCCGCCGACCCGGACACCCGCCAAGGCCAGCTCACCGCCCCAGGAAAAAGCACCGGCACCGACAGCGAAACCCGCGCCCGGTAGACACCGCCCTCCACCCCGCACCCCACGCCGTCACTCCCCCACGCGCCCGGTACCTCCGCGGAAGCCGCCGCCACGCAGTCGCCCCCCGCCGCACCCGCCCGCGCGCCCTTGTCGGCGGCGTCCCCGGCGAGGGAGTACGTGTAGCCGATCAGTACGCACTGCCAGACCACGGCCAGGATCACCAGAATCAACGGCAGGATGCCGAGGAACTCCACGGCCACCTGCCCCCGGTCACCACCGCCGCGCCGCCGGAAGCGACTGGTCGGCACAGGCGCGAGCTGATCAGGGCCGGTACCCCCGGAGCCGCCAGAACCGCCCGCCCCTATCGCCGCCCGCCGCCTCCGCAGCCCCCCGGTGAGCGAGCGGTCCGCGTGCGCCGCGGCACGCGGTCTGCCGGGCTGGGTGGCGGACGGCCCGGCGGCGACGCCGAGTTCGGCGGCGAGGGTCCACAGGGCCTGCCGGACGGCGGACCGGGCGTCGAGGTCCTGCATGCGGCCGGAGTCGACGGCGGCCTGGAGTTCCTTGTAGCCCGCGGGGACGGTCGTGCGGGCCGTCCGGGTGCCGGTGGCCCTCTCGACCAGGGACGGCTGGATCTCCGCGCTGCGCGTGTGCCGGTTGACGACGGTGACCGTCTCGGACGCCTTGCGGATCTGGAGCCGCTCCCAGAGCCGGACCATGCGCTTGGCGGCCCGCACGGACACCACGTCCGGGGTGGTGACGAGCAGGGCCACGTCGGCGGTCTCGACAACCGCCGCGCAGGCGGCGGTGATCTGCGTGCCGCAGTCCACGACGACGAGCTCGTAGCGGCCGCGCAGGGCGCCCACGATCTGCCGGGACGCGAGGTCGCCGACCTCCTCGCCGCGCTCGCCCTCCGCGGGCGCGAGGAGCAGGCCGGGCCCGGCCGGGTGCGGGAAGACGGCGTCCTGGAGGACGCGCGGGGAGATGTCGCTGATGCCTGCCAGATCGGCGATGGACCGCCGGAACTGCACGTCCAGATAGGAGGCGATGTCGCCGGACTGGAGGTCCATGTCGACCAGGACGACGCTGCGCCCGGCGGCACTGGCGGCGAGCGCGAGCTGCACGGCGGTGACGGTCGTACCGACGCCGCCCTTGGCGCCGGTGACCGCGAGGAGCGTGCCGCCCGGCCCCGCCGCGCCGGCCGTCCCCCCGTCACCGCCGCCGAGGTGGCGCCGGACGCCCGCGGCCCATTGCGCGGCGGCCTGTACCCGGGCGCCCAGTTCGTCGTAGGAGAGCGGCAGCGCCGCGAGGCCGCGGGCGCCGGAGTCCATGGCGGCGGCGTAGAGCGCGGGGCTGGGGGCGGCGGTGACCAGGACGACGCCGGTGGCGGGGAAGCGCAGGGCCACCTCTCGGATGAGTTCGAGCGCGGGTAACGGCCCGAGGCGCTCGTGCACGAGGACGACCTCGGGGAGCGCCTCGACCGAGGCGGCGCCAAGGACGGCGAGCGTGTCGAGGAGCCGGGTGGAGTCCCCTGCGGTCGGCAGGGGTTCGACGCCGGGGAGCTGGCCGAGGAGGCCGCCGACGGCACGGGCGGCGTCCGGGTCGCCGATGGCCGGGAGAATTCTGATCGTCACCGTGTCCCTTGCCTCTCCTGACCGCTGTCCATCGCCGTCACTTGTCGCTGTCGAGCGTGTAGGTGCGGTCCGCGCCGCTGACCCCGGAGTCGTCGCCGGGGGCCACCAGGGCGAGCCGCACATGGGAGGCGAACGACTCCGCGTACGCCACGCGCTGGGCGTCCTTGGTGTCGAGGGCGAAGGTGATCGGCACGGCCTCGCCCGCGCGCCGGGTGGTGGCCCCGGTGGAGCCGCTGTCGCGGTCGAGGGCCTTGAGCTTGCCGACGGCGATGACCTGCGCGTCGCTCACGATGACCTTGGAGACGGGCTTGGTGCCCTGGTCCTTGCCGTCGAAGGTGGCGAAGATGTTGACCTTCGAACCGGCGTTGATCTTCCCCGCGACGCCGGTCGCCGCGTCGATCATGATGGCGATCTCCTGCTGGCCCGGCTTGAGTTCGGGCCGGGCGGCCATCATGTCCTCCTGGAGGAGGGAGCCCTTGCGCAGCGGTGTGACGGCGATCTTGCCGGTGAGCCGGCCGAGGTCCGTGACGGCGGTCGAGGGCAGCCAGCGCTTGGGCATCGAGATCTTCTCGAAGCGGTCACGGGCCTCTTCGAGCGGCTGATAGGCGGGGATGTCGGCGCGCAGCCGGTAGGCGGTCGCCCCGGGGCCGGTCTTCGACTCCGCGTCGTGGATGACCGAGAAGACCCCGGCGAACGCGCCGAGGGCGCAGAGGACCGACAGGAGCAGGAGGATGATCCCGCGGCGCTGGCGTGAGTTCATGGGGCGGCGGACCTCGTTCGGGGATGGGGCCGGCAGTGACGCGAGGGGGCGGGCGGGGGCGGCGGCATGCCGGCTCAGCCTCCGGCCGGCGCGAGGCGGTGCCGGGCGGGCGGGTCGAGCGCCTGCCCGCCGGCGGCGCGCGGCAGCGATCCGGCGCAGAACGCGCAGCGGTCCCCGATGAGTTCGAGTCCGCACCAGTGGCATTCCTCGCGCCGTACGGATGACACCAGTTGGTAGAGCACCGAGGGGTCGGGGATGGCGGCCGCGAACTCGACGGCCCGGTGGGTGCCCCACCAGCGGGCCGATTCGGCGGGCAGGGCGGCCTCCTGGACGCCCTGGACGCGCCAGTGGGGGGCGAGGGTCTCCACGACCCAGTCGTCGCCCCTGAGGGCCCTGCCGCGGGCCACGGTGAGCCGGGTGCCGAAGCCGGGGCCGTCGGGCGCCTCTTCACCGGCGGTTCTCATCAGGCGGGGCACCGGGTTGACGAGGGCCGCGAACCGGGCGCCCGGGAGTAACGACCCGACGTGGGCACCGAGCCCGACGTCCACCCGGTCGAGCCGGGCGACGCTGGCGAGCTGGGCGCCCGCGTAGACGTAGTGAGCGAGCAGCCGGGCCGCGCAGGCGAGCACGCCGGGGCTGAGGTCGGAGACGGACAGCTGGCGGAGCTGGCAGGCCAGCACGGCGACGGCCAGGGGCGGCAGGGCGACGGGCAGCAGGGCGATCCTGTCGCTCTCCAGGACGGACCGGACGGTGCGCAGGCGCCGGACGTACGGGGCGGGCAGCGAGTCCGGGTAGAGGGCGACCACATAGCCGCACTGGTCGAGCAGGATCGCGGTCTGGGTGACCGCGGTGTCGAGCGGCTGCGCCTCGGGCGGCTGGAAGACGGCGGCGTCGGGGGTCTGTCCGTCGGCGGGCGGCAGCACCAGGTCGGGGCTGGTGACCGCTATCGCAATGGGCACGTCGGCTTCCCCGTTCACTCCGGCCGCGGGGGGCCGCGGCGGACGCAGTTCGATACCGCCCTGTGCTGGCGCCTCCGCACTTTATCCACGAATGGAGCGGCTGAGAACCGCCCTTCGGGGTTTGGCCGGGGTGCCCACGCGGTGGCCTGGGGGTCTGCGCGGAAAGCCGTGACGCATGTATTGACGGACGCATTGGACTAGACCATCTTTACGCCAGACGGCGGCGACCCCCCAGGCGCACACCCCGACGTCACACCCTCAACTCCCTTCCCACCGGAGGCCGCAGTGGCACACCCGATACGCAGCACCCGCACCGGAACGAGACGCCGCCTGGGCGCACTGCTGGCGACCGCCCTCGCGGCGGCCGGCCTGACGGCGCTCGGCGGTGCGCCCGCGCATGCCGCGGACGTGAACCTCGTCAAGAACCCGGGATTCGAGTCCGGTCTCTCCAACTGGACCTGTTCGAGCGACAGCGGCACCACCGTCGCCTCACCCGCGCACAGCGGCACCAGCGCGCTGAAGGCCACTCCGGCGGGCTCCGACGACGCCCAGTGCGCGCAGACCGTCAGCGTGCGGCCCAACTCCTCGTACACCCTGAGCGCGTGGGTGCAGGGGTCGTACGCCTATCTCGGGGCGAGCGGCACCGGAACCACGGACGTCTCCACGTGGACGCCGTCCGCGAGCGGCTGGCAGCAGCTGAGCACGACGTTCAGCACGGGCGCGAACACCACGTCCGTCACCGTCTACACGCACGGCTGGTACGGCCAGCCCGCGTACGTCGCGGACGACGTCACCCTCACCGGCCCCGGCGACCCGGGCGACCCCGGTGACCCCGTGCCCGCCGCGCCCGGCGGACTCACGGCCAAGGCGGCGTCCTCCTCGTCGGTGGCGCTCGCCTGGAACCCCGTCTCCGGCGCGACCGGTTACAACGTCTACCGGGACGGCACCAAGGCGCAGTCCGTCAGCGGCACCTCCGCCACCGTGACGGGGCTCGCGCCGTCGACCTCGTACCGCTTCGAGGTGTCGGCCACGAACGCCGCCGGTGAGTCCGCGAGATCGACGGCCGTCACCGTCACGACAGGCGCGGGTGGCGGCGACGGACCGTCCGTGCCGAAGCACGCGGTGACCGGCTACTGGCAGAACTTCGACAACGGCGCCAAGGTCCAGAAGATCAGCGACGTCCAGAGCCAGTACGACATCATCGCCGTCGCCTTCGCCGACGCGACGGCCACGCCCGGAGCGGTGAGCTTCACCCTCGACCCGGCGCTGAACTACTCCGAGGCCGCGTTCAAGGCCGACATCGCCGCCAAGCAGGCGGCGGGCAAGAGCGTCGTCATCTCCATCGGCGGCGAGAAGGGCAGCGTCTCCGTCAACGACGCGGCCTCCGCGGCCAACTTCGCCGACAGCGTCTACGCCCTGATGCAGAAGTACGGCTTCAACGGCGTCGACATCGACCTGGAGAACGGGCTGAACCCCACCTACATGACGCAGGCGCTGCGCGCCCTGTCGGCGAAGGCGGGCAGCAAGCTCGTCATCACGATGGCCCCGCAGACCATCGACATGCAGTCGCCGTCCGCGGGCTACTTCAGGACCGCGCTGAACATCAAGGACATCCTGACGGTCGTCAACACACAGTTCTACAACAGCGGTTCCATGAACGGCTGCGACGGCAAGGTCTACTCCCAGGGCACGGTGGACTTCCTCACCGCCCTCGCCTGCGTCCAGCTGGAGGGCGGCCTCGACCCCGCCCAGGTGGGCCTCGGCCTGCCCGCCTCCCCCCGCGCGGCGGGCGGCGGCTACGTGGCACCGTCGGTGGTCGACAACGCCCTCGACTGCCTGGCGAGCGGCACGAACTGCGGCTCCTTCAAGCCGTCCCGGACGTACCCGGGGATCCGCGGAGCGATGACGTGGTCGACGAACTGGGACGCGGCGGCGGGCGACGCCTGGTCCAGCGGCGTGGGCCCGCACGTGCACGCGCTGCCGTAGCGGACGGGGCGCGATTCCCGGCGCCGGACGGGCGGCCTCCCGCCCGTCCGGCGTTCGCGCTCCGGGGCCGCTCCCGACTGCCGACGGCTACCGGTGCCGCGCCAGCCCCTCGTCCGTCCGGGGGAGGTCACAGCCCGGCAGGGACAGGTCCAGCTTGTTGCCCGGGGCGAAGCACTTGCCTATGCCGTACGTCTCCTCGGCGTAGTTGGTGCCCTGGTGGACGGTCACCTGGCCGTTCTCGTCGACCTCGCAGGGGTTGTTCTCGGTGCACCGCTCGCCGTTCTCGTTGCCCGTGTTGTTGATGGCGATGACCTGGCCCGAGCTGGCGTCGATGACGGGCGAACCGGACGTCCCGCCTATGACGTCGCACGTCGACGTGTAGCGGAGGGAGTCCTTCCAGGTCCAGTCGGCCTCACGCAGACGGTAGACGAAGCCGTCGACGTTGCAGGAGTAGATCTTCTTCCAGTAGCCCGAGACCACCTTGATCGACGTGCCCGCGGTGGGGTGGTCGCCGGAGACCTTCAGGGCGTCGATCCTGTAGCGCTGCTTGATCTGCGCGTACGTCTGGTCGAGCTCGTAGAGCGTGACGTCCGTGTCGGTCATCGTGGAGTACGAGACCTTGGTGGCGCGCAGCGTACCGGCCCTGCCGGCCGTGGAGTTGAGCAGCGTGAACGTACGCGACGAGGGCTGATCGGTGATGACCTCGCCGGGGCCCGGCATGCCGGTCTCCAGACAGTGGCCGTTGGTCATGACGAGACCGGGGTCGTTGTCACCGGAGTTGGGCAGCTTGACCAGCGATCCGGAGCAGTTGCTGAGGGCGACCGTGCCGGCGAAGTCGACGGCCTTGGCCTTGCCCGCGGGGGCCTGCGGGGCCGCGGAGGCCGTACCGGCGCCGACGGCGGTGGCCCCGGTGAGCAGGAGGGTCGCGAGGGCACCGACGAGGGGTCTGCTGATGCGCGTCATGGGGGGTGGGTCCTCTCTGGAGGCATCCGGGACGACGTGCTTGGTTTTGACGTGTGCATTGTTGGGGGTGGTGGGGTCCGACGCAATCAATCAGCCACAAGTGAAAGGGAAGTTGTCCGGAACCCGGCACGTACGGCAGTGGTCAGACGACGGCGCTCAGCACGCAGGCCACCCCGAACCCCGTGACCGACAGCACCGATTCGAGCACCGTCCAGGACGCGAGCGTGTCCCGCTCGGAGATGCCGAAGTACGTCGCGACCATCCAGAAGCCGCCGTCGTTGACGTGCGAGGCGAAGATCGAGCCCGCCGAGATCGCGACGATCACCAGCGCGAGGTGCGGCTGCGTGTAATGCCCCTCCGACACCAGCGGCGCGACGATGCCCGCCGTGGTGACGATCGCGACCGTCGCCGACCCCTGCGCGACCCGCAGGACGACGGCGATCAGCCAGGCGAGCACGATGACGGGCAGGCCCGCGCTGTCGAAGGTGTCCGCCAGTGCCTTGGCCACCCCGCTCGCCTTGAGCACGGCACCGAACACCCCGCCCGCGCCGACGACGAGCAGGATGTTGCCCACCGGCTTGAGCGACGCCGTCGACACCTTCTCCAGCGACCGGCGCGACCAGCCGCGCCGGATGCCCAGCAGGTAGTACGCCAGGAAGAGCGCGATCGTCAGGGCGACGAAGGGGTGCCCGAGGAACTCCACGACCGAGCGGCCCGTGCTCGGCCCGAACGCCACGGAGGAGAACGTGGCGAGGAGGATCAGCACCAGCGGCGTCCCGATGATCGCCAGCAGCGTGCCCAGCGGCACGGGCGCCGCGTCCGGCGCGCCGTCCCCGGCGACGGCGGCCTTCGCCTCGCGTGCCGCCTCCACCATGTCCTCGGGCACGGGCACGAAGAGGCGCTCACCGATCCACGCCGCGTACGCCCACGCCGCCAGCACCGCCGGGAGGCCCGCCGCGGCGCCCATGAGGATCACCCACCCGAGGTCCGCCCGCAGCAGCCCGGCCGCGGCCACGGGGCCCGGGTGCGGCGGCAGGAACGCGTGCGTCATCGACAGCCCGGCCAGCAGCGGCAGCGCGTACAGCAGGATCGACCGGCCGCTGCGCCTGGCCGCCGCGTACACGATCGGCGCGAGCACGAAGATGCCGACGTCGAAGAAGACCGGAATGCCGAAGACGACCCCGGTGAGCCCCATGGCGAGCGGCGCCCGCCGCTCGCCGAACAGCCCCAGCAGCCGCGAACTCAGCGCCTCCGCCCCGCCGGACACCTCCAGGATCGACCCCAGCATCGTGCCGAGACCGATGATGATCGCGATATGCCCGAGCGTGCCGCCCATGCCGGACTCGACGACGGAGACGGTGTCCGACTTCTGCACCGTGCCGAGGAGTTGGGTGACGGAGAGACCTGAGGCGAGGCCGACGGCGAGGGAGACGGTGAGGAGGGCGACGAAGGGCTGGAGCCGGATCTTGATGATCAGGAGGAGGAGCAGGGCCATGCCGAGGGTGGCTATGGTGAGGAGGGCTGGCGTGCTGTGCATTGGGCTCCCTGGTGGGGCTCGCCGCGGCGTCGCCTGCCGGCGGGGCTGGCCGTTGGGGGGCGGGTCGCTTGCGCCTGCGGCGGAGAGCGCCCTTGGGCCCCCCGGACGAAGTCTGGGGGAGCGTCCTCAAACTCCCCCAGCTACCTCCCCCAGACTCCGTCCGGGGGTGCCCCCAGAGGTGCCCCCAACGGGCTGAATGTGCGGACCGTAGCCAGCACATCCAGCCCGTCCGGCGTTTGAGGACAACGCGGCGAAGCCGTGTTGCGGGGGGCCTGGGGCACGCGCCCCAGTTACGGGAAGGGGCGGGGCTGGGGAAAAAAATCCCTAGCCCAGAACCGCCAGCGCGTCCATCTCGATCAGAAGATCACCCGGCAGCCCCACATACACCGTCGTACGAGCGGACGGCACCGACTTCAAATCGGCGAAGTACTCGTTGTAGATGGCGTTCATCTCGTCGAACTGCCCCGGATCCGTCAGGTACACCCGAAGCATGAGGACGTCCTCCCACGCCGCCCCGCCCGCCTCCAGGATCGCCTTCACATTGGCGAGAGTCTGGAGCGTCTGGTCCCGCAGCGTCGGGCCCGCCGGCACCGGCTCCTCGCCCTCCGCGGCGGGCAGGAAGCCGACCTGGCCGGCGACCTGGAGGATGTTGCCCTTCTTCACGCCGTGCGAGAACTTCGCGGGCGGCGCGCTGTGCCCGGCCGGGGTGATCGCTATTTTTTCGAGCTTCTCGGTCATGCCTTCTCCTTGGGGGAGTTGGTGGGCGGTGTGGTGTTTCCGGAGAACTCCGCGCTGATGGCGTCGGCGGTGCGGCGCAACCGCGGGAGCAGGTCGAGAAGTTCGTCGGCGGAGACGACGACGTTCGGCGCGGAGACCGAGCACGCGGCGACCACGCGCCCGTCGACGCCGCGGACCGGCGCCCCGACGCAGTTGATGGACTCCTCGTGGCCGCCGAAGTCGGTGGCCCACCCCTGGGCGCGTACGGTCGCGAGCTCCTTGAGGAAGGCGGCGGCGTTCGGTGTGGAACGTGCGGTGTACGGGGGGTAGTCGAGCCGCTCGGCGACGGCACGGCGCTCCGGTTCCGGCAGGTCGGCGAGGAGCAGCTTGGCGACGGCGGCGACGGTGATCGCGACGGGCTTGCCGATGCGGGAGTACATCCGCACGGGGTAGCGGCTCTCGACCTTGTCGATGTAGAGGACCTCGTTGTCCTCCAGGACGGCGAGGTGCACCGTGTGGCCGCAGTGCTCGTTGAGGGCTACGAGGTGTGGGTGGGCGATCTCGCGTACGTCCAGGCTCTCCACGGCCTGCTGGGCGAGGGCGAAGAGGCGGGCGCCGAGGCGGTACCGCTGGTCCTGCTGGCGGTAGACGAACCCGTGCTCGTGCAGCGTGCGCAGCAGCCGCAGCGCGGTCGACTTGTGGACGTCGAGCCGCCGCGCCACCTGTTCGAGATTGGCGGGCCCCTCGGCGAGCAGCGGCAGGATCGTGAGGGCACGGTCGACGGTCTGGCTCATACGGCGGTGCCCTCTTCCACGCTGACGCTCCGGCCGGTCCAGCCGGGGCCGAGTCGCAGTCTCCCCCATCCGTCGTCGTCGAGCGCCACGAGGTGGTCGGCGTACGCGCGCTCCGGCGGCACGCCCAGATCGCCCGGCACCGTCAGCGCGGCGGCGGCCGTCAGGTGCCCGTTCCGGACGCGTGCTTCCAGCGGCAGCCCGCGCAGCGTCGCCGAGAGGAAGCCCGCCGCGAAGGCGTCCCCGGCGCCGACGGGCGCGACGACATCGACGCGCAGGGCGGGCACACTGACGACGCGGTCGGCGGGCCCGGACGACGTGCCGCCGGTGTCACAGAGGGCCGCGTACGCCACCGCCGCGCCCGCTCCCCGCTTCACCACCAGAGCCGACGGCTCCGGCAGGAAGGAGCGCACCGCGTCGGGGCCCCGGACGCCCCACACCGCTTCGGCCTCGTCCTCCCCGACGAAGACGATGTCGGCGCCCCGGGCGAGCTCGGCGAGCACGTCACCGGCCGGTGATGTCCACAGCGCGGGCCGGTAGTTCACGTCGAAGGACACCAGCGGCCGGCCGTCCCGGCGCTCGGTGAGCTCGCGCATGAGGGCGAGGCAGTCGGCGGACAGCGCGGCCGTGATGCCGGACAGATGAAGGATCCGCCCGGAGCACACGTCGGCGGCCGGGACGGTTGCCGGGGACATCGCCGAAGCGGCGGATCCGGCGCGGTAGTAGACCACTTCGGACGCGTCCGCCCCGGGCAGGCCGTCCACCGCGCGCTCGCCCGCCGTGCGGAAGTAGACGCCGGTCGGCCGCCGGGGATCGCGCCGCACGCGGGTGACGTCGACGCCGTACGCGGCGATCGCCTCCACCACGTGGTCGCCGAAGCCGTCCGCGCCGACCCGGCCGACCCACCGCGCGCGGTGCCCGGCGGCGGCCAGGACGCAGGCGACGTTCGATTCGGCGCCGCCTATGCCGCGTTCGAAGGCGGGTACGTCGGCGAGGCGGCCGGGCCGGGTGGGGCGGAAGGTGACCATGGACTCACCGAGGCAGACCACGTCCGGATCCCCAAGGTCGGCAGCCATGATCCCCCCTCGTTCCGCGCTGTGTGCGCGCTGTGTCACGGTCCCCTCGCGAGCCCGGCGAACCGTTGACCCGGCGCTTGCCGGGATGTTAGACAGCGGCAAGCGTTATACGCAATGGAAGTTGCACATACCGCAACGCCGTCATCACACCCTGGAGGCTCCATGGCCGCCGCCGGAGACGCCCTCGCCCGCCTCGCCGAGGAGCGCGTCGACCACCGCTTCAAGGGCCTGCCCCCGGACGCCGAGGGCCTGACGGTCGGCGAGCTGGCGGCGGAGCGCCGTTCGCTGTTCACCGGTGGCTTCACCACGCCCGTGCTCGCCCTCTCCGCCGAGGCGCTCGACCACAACCTCGCGCTCATGGAGCGCTGGTCCGCCGAGCACGGCCTCGCCTTCGCGCCCCACGGCAAGACCTCCCTCGCCCCGGAGCTGCTGAAGCGCCAGCTGGAGCACGGCGCCTGGGGCATCACGGCCGCCGTGCCCACCCAGGTCCGCGTGTACCGCGCCTTCGGTATCCAGCGCGTCTTCCTCGCCAACGAGGTCGTGGACGCGGCCGCCCTGCGCTGGCTGGCGGCCGAGCTCGCCGCCGACCCGGACTTCCGTCTGATCACGTACGTCGACTCCGTACGCGGCGTCGAGCTGATGGACACCGCCCTGCGCGCGGCCGGCGCGACCCGCCCCCTGGACGTCGTCGTCGAACTGGGCGCCGAGGGCGGCCGTACGGGCATCCGCACCGACGCCGACGGCAGGGCCGTCGCCGACGCCGTGACCGCCACGGACACGCTGCGCCTGGTGGGCGTCGCGGGGTACGAGGCCGAGATCCCGAACGCCGACGGCGACCTCGTGCGCGCCTGGCTGCGGCGGATGACCGCGCTGGCGGTGGAGTTCGACAAGGCGGGCCGCTTCGCGGGCGTGGAGGAGATCGTCGTCAGCGCGGGCGGCAGCGCGTGGTTCGACGCCGTGGCCGAGGTCTTCGGCGAGCTCCCTGCGCTGTCCGCACCGGTGTTGAAGCTGCTGCGCTCCGGTGCGTACGTGACGCACGACGACGGCTCGTACCGCCGTAAGACACCGTTCAACCGCCACCCCGAGGAGGGCGCCCTGCGGCCCGCCTTCCGCCTCTGGGCCCAGGTCGTCTCCCGCCCCGAACCGGGCCGCGCCTACCTCAACGCGGGCAAGCGGGACGCGTCGTACGACCTGGACCTCCCCGAACCTCAGGTCGTCCGCTCGGCCCGTGACGGCTCTCTGCGTCCCGCGACGGGGATGAGCGTGGTGGGGCTCGCGGATCAGCACGCGTTCGTCTCTCTGGCGGAGGATTCCGAGCTTGAGGTCGGTGACTGGGTGGGGCTGGGGCTTTCGCATCCGTGCACGGTCTTCGACAGGTGGCAGCTCATTCCGTTGGCGGCGGAGTCGGGGGTGGTTACGGGGTACGTCCGGACGTTCTTCTGAGCGCGGCGGGCGCCTGCGGCGGGAGCGGCCTGCGGCCGTGGGGGGGGAGGGGGGGAGGGGGGGGGGGGGGGGGGGGGAGGGGGGGTGGGGGGGGGAGGGGGAGAGGGGGGGGGGGGGGGGGGAGAAG
>NZ_JBVHLW010000030.1:66946-89734 GCF_055558795.1 Streptomyces sp. NPDC025618
GGGAGCGGCCTGCGGCTGTCTCCCCAAACGCCGGACGGGCTGAATATTCAGCCCGTCCGGCGTTTGAGGACAACGCGGCGAAGCCGTGTTGCTGGGGGCTGGGGGCTCACCCCCCAGTTTCGGGAAGGGGCGGGGCTGGGGAAAAAACCGCCCGCCACAACGAAAGGCGTACCCCATGGACCTCCTCATCCAGAACGCCGCCGTCATCGACGGCACAGGAAACCCCGCCTACCGAGCCGACCTCACCCTGGCCGAAGGCCGCATCAAGGAAATCCACCCCGAAGGCACCCCCCACCGCCCCACAGCCAAACGCACCCTGGACGCCCACGGCCTCGCGCTGGCGCCCGGTTTCATCGACATGCACGCCCACTCCGACCTCGCCCTCCTCCAGGACCCCGCGCACACCGCGAAAGCCGCGCAGGGCGTCACCCTCGAAGTCATCGGGCAGGACGGCCTCTCGTACGCGCCCGTCACCGACCACACGCTCGAAGAGGTGCGTACCCAGATCACCGGGTGGAACGGCGACGGCGGCGGTATCGACTTCGACTGGCATTCCGTGGGCGAGTATCTGGACCGCCTCGACCGCCAGGGGACGGCCGTCAACGCCGCGTACCTCGTGCCCCAGGGGACGGTCCGCGCGATGGTGGTCGGCTGGGAGGACCGGCCGGCCACGCCCGCCGAGACCGAGCGGATGAAGCAGCTCGTGGCGGAAGGGCTCGCGCAAGGTGCGGTCGGGCTTTCGTCCGGGCTCACGTATACACCTGGAATGTATGCGACCGATGCCGAACTGACGGAGCTGTGCCGGGTCGTGGCGGCGTACGGCGGCTACTACTGCCCGCACCACCGTTCGTACGGAGCGGGCGCGCTCGCCGCGTACGAGGAGATGATCACCCTCACCCGGGAGGCGGGCTGCGCGCTGCACCTGGCGCACGCCACCATGAACTTCGGGGTCAACAAGGGCCGCGCGCCCGAGCTGTTGGCCCTGCTCGACAAGGCGCTCGCCGGGGGCGCGGACATCACGCTGGACACCTATCCGTACACCCCCGGCTGCACCACGCTCGCCGCGATGCTGCCGAGCTGGGCGAGCGAGGGCGGCCCGGAGGCGACGCTCGCGCGGCTGCGGGACGACACGGCCGCCGAGCGGATCCGGCACGTGATGGAGGTCGAGGGCGCGGACGGCTGTCACGGCGTACCGATCGACTGGGACTGCATAGAGATCTCGGGGGTCACGGATCCGGCTCTGCGCGATCACGTCGGCCGGACCGTCGCCGCCACGGCGCGGCTGCGCGGTGAGGAGCCGTGGATGACGGCCCGCCGGCTGCTGATCGCCGACCGGCTGGGGCCGACGATCCTCCAGCACGTGGGGCACGAGGAGAACGTCCGGGCGATCATGCGGCACCGCGTGCACACGGCGGGCAGCGACGGGATCCTGCACGGCAGCAAGCCGCACCCGAGGGCGTACGGCACATTCCCGCACTACCTCGGCCACTACGTGCGCGAGCTCGGCGTGCTGTCGCTGGAGGAGTGCGTGGCGCATCTCACGTCGCGTCCTGCGGCGCGCTTGAGGCTGCCGGACAGGGGGTTCGTGCGGGAGGGATACCGCGCGGATCTCGTTCTCTTCGATCCGGAGACGGTCTCCGCCGGTGCCACTTTCGAAGCCCCGAGGACGCTTCCGACCGGCATTCCTTTTGTCCTGATTGACGGGCGCTTTGTAATGGAAGACGGCAGGCGTACGGACGTGATCGCGGGGCGCACGGTCCGGCGCACGCCGGTCGCGTGATCCAGGGCTCGCCGGGCCCGTCCGGGGCGTACCCGGGCGGCATCAATGCGCGCGCGACCCCGTTTACGCCCCCGTAAGGTGGCCGTCATGCAGGTGATCCAGTCAACGAAGCTCGCCAACGTCTGCTACGAAATCCGTGGCCCGGTGCTCGAGGAGGCCATGCGGCTGGAAGCGGCAGGTCACCGCATCCTCAAGCTCAACACCGGCAACCCCGCCATCTTCGGCTTCGAGTGTCCGCCCGAGATCCTCGAGGACATGCTGCGCAACGTCGGCGACGCGCACGGTTACGGCGACGCGAAGGGCCTGCTGTCCGCGCGGCGCGCGGTGGTGCAGCACTACGAGACCAAGGGCATCGAGCTCTCCGTCGAGGACGTCTATCTGGGCAACGGCGTCTCGGAGCTGATCCAGATGTCGATGCAGGCGCTGCTCGATGACGGCGACGAGGTGCTCGTGCCGGCCCCGGACTATCCGCTGTGGACGGCGTCGGTGTCGCTGGCCGGCGGCACGGCCGTGCACTACCGCTGCGACGAGCAGGCGGACTGGATGCCGGATCTCGCCGACATCGAGCGCAAGGTCACCGACCGCACCAAGGCCATCGTCATCATCAACCCCAACAACCCCACGGGCGCGGTCTACGACGACGAGATGCTGCGCGGGCTGACGGAGATCGCCCGCCGCCACAACCTGATCGTCTGCTCCGACGAGATCTACGACAAGATCCTCTACGACGGCGTGACGCACACGCCGACCGCCGCGATCGCGCCGGACCTGCTGACGCTCACCTTCAACGGCCTCTCCAAGTCGTACCGCGTCGCGGGCTACCGCAGCGGCTGGCTGGCGGTCTGCGGACCGAAGGCGCACGCCGAGAGCTATATCGAGGGCCTGACGATCCTCGCCAACATGCGGCTGTGCGCCAACATGCCCGCGCAGCACGCGGTGGCCACGGCGCTCGGCGGGCGGCAGAGCATCACGGACCTGGTGCTGCCGGGCGGCCGGCTGCTGGAACAGCGCGATGTCGCGCATGACCTGCTGACGCAGATCCCGGGCGTGACGTGTGTGAAGCCGAAGGGCGCGCTGTACGCGTTCCCGCGGCTCGACCCGAAGGTCTACAAGATCAAGGACGACCGGCAGATGGTCCTGGACCTGCTGCGGGCCGAGAAGATCATGGTGGTGCACGGCACGGGCTTCAACTGGCCGGAGCCGGACCACTTCCGCCTGGTCACGCTGCCGAACGCCAAGGATCTGGCGGAGGCCGTGACCCGGATCGGGACCTTCCTGGACGGTTACAGCCAGCCATAGCCCGCGCCCGATCTGTAAGCAGAACAACTTTAGACGCCGTCTAAGTTAGGATGGCCTTCTTAGCGATCGCAGGAGGCCATCCATGTACGAGCCGATCCGCACGAAGTCGGTCCACACCATGGGCGAACCGTGCCGCAGGACCCGTGGGCCGCAGCGCTCCCGCGAGGAGGAGCTGGACATCCGGCTCGCGGGTCACCTGACCGCGCTGCTCACCGTGACGGACGAGCTCCGCGCGCTCGCCCCGTCGCCCGCGCTGGACGAGGCGGCGCAGCGCCTGGCGGACCGGGTGACGGCCCTGAGCGCCGGCCGCCCGCCGCTGCGGGCGACCCCGACGGCGAGCGGCGCCGCCCCGTCCCGCCTGGCCGCCCTCCATCAGCGCGCCCACACCCTCGCCGGGCAGGCGCTGGTCGTGGCGACCTCCTGCGCGGACGCCCCCGGCGCGGCCCTGGCGGCCGAGCGGCTGCGCGCCCACGCGGCGGCACTGGGCATCGCGGACGCGGGCTGAACGGCCCGGCCGGGCGCGGAGGTTACCTTTCCTCGGAGGCGCTCGGGAACATCAGCTTCGCACTGCCGCTTATCAGGCCCAGCACCGCCAGCCCCAGGGCGAAGCGCAGCAACTTCAGGCTTCCCTCCCACTCGTGCGGTTCGCCGAAGATGACCCAGAGGCCCAGGATCACTCCGGCGACGAGCGTGGCCAGGGCACAGATGCGATACACGACAAGACTCATGCATCCATGATCCCAGCTGCCACAGCGCACGTGGGTCAGCCGAATATATTCAGCTCTTCCGCTTCCGCTCCGGTGAGTTCGAAGTGCGCACCGTTCAAGGGGCGTCCCGCGTAGAGGCGGATCAGGGTCGGCGTATCGGTGACGAGCCGGGCGGGCGCCCGGTCCGCGTCCTGCACGCCGAGCACCAGCGGCTCCGCGCGGTCGGTCAACTCGGCGTGCACCAAGGGCCCCTTGCGGCCACGACTGCCGAAGGCGAGGAGGTCGAACACGGCATCGTCGGCGGCGGCGTAGGCGCCCGGCTCCCCGAGGGTGTCGCGGACGTCCCCCGCGTGCACCCACTCCCCGAGGGCGACGAGGCGGAGCCTCTGGTTCTCGTGCGCGGCGATCGCGGGCCCGGCCTCGGTCATGCCGGCTTCCAGCTCGTCCACCAGCCGCTCCAGCGGCCACGCGTCGCGCTCGGCCACGTCGGCGGCGTTGGAGGCGGGCGAGAACACCCCGGGCTCAAGCCGGTCTTCGATGACGCGGGCGAGCACGGCCTGGCAGTGGGCGAGCACCTGCCGCACGGTCCAGTCCGGGCACCCCGCGGTACGGAGCGCGAAGGCTTCCGGCGCGGTACGGCGCAGGAGGGGGATGAAGACGTCGCGCTCGGCGGTCAGCAGCCGGTGCGGCAGGTCCTTGTCACGCATGTCGTCGGTCATGGGGACAGGGTCGCATGGCAGAAGCGGTCACCTCCGAGGCGGCCCGAAACCCTCGGCGCGCAGCGGGGGGTGCCCCGTTCTGGCGTGCTCCTCCAGTTCCTCGTCGAGCCGCAATACTTGCTCCCGGTCGAGCTCCCGCCACGCCACGACTTTCTCCACTCGCAATCGGTCGCAATACCGGCAGGAAACACGCCCCGTGGAACGAACATTGGCCTCCGCGACCCGGATGCTCAATGCTGTGTCCCGTGACAACGGCCGAATGTCCGACGGTGCGACATCCCATTCGCGTCCACCTCCGAGCGGACGCAGAGCGTATTTCTCATTGCCCTTCGCCATGATCTCTCCCACGCGGTCCCGTGCGACGTCGAGCACGGTCTCGCCGATTTCCGGCACATAGGGAGAGGGAGTCGTGTGCGGCATGCGGGGTTCCTCGCGCATTTCGGTCCCGTAGGCAGTAACTTCCTTGACCCACAACAGGTTTGCGTGTCGGGGGAGGGCGCCGCAATGCTCCCGGCGTTCCAAGGTCATCTGTCACAGACGCGGAGGGGAACCAGTGGATCGACGTACGTCCACGGCGAGGCCGGAACCGGGTGCGAGTACGGCGGCCGTCTTCGGCGAACTCTTGAAGCACCTGCGCGAGGCGGCGGGCCACACACAGGAATCGCTGGGGGCGCTGATCCCGTGCGACCGCTCGCAGGTGGCACGGGTGGAGGCGGCGACGCGCGTCCCTAAGGAGGGGTTCGTCAAGCGGTGCGACGAAGAGCTGGGCACGGGTGGGATGTTGATGCGGCTATGGGTTCGCATCGACTGGTACCAGGAAGTGGAGCGGCCGGACTGGTTCAAGCGGCGGGTGGCGATGGAGCAGGAGGCTGTGTCCCTCCGGGGATACGAGTCGCATGTGGTGATGGGCTTGTTTCAGACCGAGGAATACGCGCGAGCGCTGTTCTCCAGAGCCGGCCGACCGGAGACGGAAGAACGCGTACGCGCTCGCATGAGTAGACAGGAGCGATTCCTCTGCCCTGGCGGGCCGCTGCTGATTGCAGTGTTGGATGAGAGCTGCATCCGCAATGTCGTTGGGAACCGCCGGGTCATGCACGGACAGTGCGCCCACTTGCTCGCCATTGGGCAACAGCCCAATATTCGCATCCAGGTTGCACCTGCTCACACCGCCCACCTCGTGCGGCCCAAGGCTTCCATGTCCATCCTCAGGCTCCCTGACGGGCATGAATGGATCTACACAGAGTCGCTGCATCGCGGCCACTTCAACGACGATCCGGCAGTCGTTGCCCGCCACTCGCAGACCTATGATGTGCTCAGGGCTGACGCCCTGTCGGCCAGCGAGTCAGCCGCTCTGATCCGCGAGGCGATGGAAGGGTACGGGCACGATGAAGAGGACCGAACTCAGCGCGGCCACTTGGACCAAGAGCAGCCACAGCGATCAAGACCACGGCGACTGCATAGAAGCAGCCCTCGCTATCCCCGACTGCGTCCCCATACGCGACAGTAAGAACCCCACCGGCCCGATGCTGGCCATGCCACCCACCGCTTGGACGTCATTCGTGACGTGGACCAAGAGCAGTCACAGCGACGACGACCACGGCGACTGCATAGAAGCAGCCCTCGGTATCCCCGACTGCGTCCCCATACGCGACAGTAAGAACCCCACCGGCCCCGTACTCGCCCTCTCCCCCACCGCATGGGCGGCCTTCGTCACCGCCGTACGCCGTCAGCAGCTCTGAGGGATCCGGGGCCCGCCCCGCGTGTCGGGGCGGGCGGCGACATCAACCCAGGCGCTGGACCAGCGCGCGGTATTCGTCCCACAGCTCCTTCGGCGTGTGCTCACCGAAGGTGTTGAGGTGCTCGGGGATCAGGGACGCCTCCTCGCGCCAGACGTCCTTGTCGACGCTGAGCAGGAAGTCCAGGTCGGCGTCGTCGAGGTCGAGACCGTCCGTGTCCAGCGCGGACTTCGTCGGCAGGATGCCGATCGGCGTCTCGACGCCCTCCGCCTTGCCGTCCAGCCGCTCGACGATCCACTTCAGGACCCGGCTGTTCTCGCCGAAGCCCGGCCACACGAAACGGCCTTCCGCGTCCTTGCGGAACCAGTTCACGTAGTAGATCTTCGGCAGCTTGGCGGCGTCCTTGCTCTTGCCGACCGCGAGCCAGTGGCCCATGTAGTCGCCCATGTTGTACCCGCAGAAGGGGAGCATGGCGAAGGGGTCGCGGCGCAGCTCGCCGACCTTGCCCTCGGCGGCGGCGGTCTTCTCGGAGGCGACGTTGGCGCCGAGGAAGACGCCGTGCTGCCAGTCGAAGGACTCGGTGACCAGCGGGACGGCCGAGGCGCGGCGGCCGCCGAAGAGGATCGCGGAGATCGGGACGCCCTTGGGGTCCTCCCACTCGGGCGCGATGATGGGGCACTGCGAGGCGGGCACGGTGAAGCGGGCGTTGGGGTGGGCGGCCGGGGTCCCGGAGGCCGGGGTCCAGTCGTTGCCCTTCCAGTCCGTGAGGTGCTCGGGCTGCTCCTCCGTCATGCCCTCCCACCAGACGTCGTTGTCATCGGTGAGGGCGACGTTGGTGAAGACGGAGTTGCCCCACATGGTCTTCATGGCGTTGGCGTTGGTGTGCTCGCCGGTGCCGGGCGCGACGCCGAAGAAGCCGGCCTCGGGGTTGATGGCGTAGAGGCGGCCGTCGTCACCGAAGCGCATCCAGGCGATGTCGTCGCCGATGGTCTCGACCGTCCAGCCGGAGACGGTGGGCTCCAGCATGGCGAGGTTGGTCTTGCCGCAGGCCGAGGGGAAGGCGGCGGCGACGTACTTCGACTCGCCGTGCGGCGGGGTCAGCTTGAGGATGAGCATGTGCTCGGCCATCCAGCCCTCGTCGCGGGCCATGACGGAGGCGATGCGCAGGGCGTAACACTTCTTGCCCAGCAGGGCGTTGCCGCCGTAGCCGGAGCCGAAGGACCAGATCTCGCGGTCCTCGGGGAAGTGCGAGATGTACTTCGTGGTGTTGCACGGCCACGGCACGTCGGCCTCGCCCTCGGCGAGCGGGGCGCCGAGGGTGTGGACGGCCTTGACGAAGAAGCCGTCGGTGCCGAGCTCGTCGAGCACGGCCTGGCCCATGCGGGTCATGGTGCGCATCGACACGGCGACATAGGCGGAGTCGGTGATCTCGACGCCGATCGCGGACAGCGGGGAGCCGAGCGGGCCCATGCAGAACGGCACGACGTACATCGTGCGGCCGCGCATCGAGCCCCGGAAGATGCCCTGCTCACCGGCGAAGATCTCCCGCATCTCGGCGGGGGCCTTCCAGTGGTTGGTCGGACCGGCGTCCTCCTCCTTCGCGGAGCAGATGAACGTGCGGTCCTCGACGCGGGCCACGTCGCTGGGGTCGGAGGCGGCGTAGTACGAGTTGGGGCGCTTGACCGGGTCAAGCTTCCTGAAGGTGCCCTTGGCGACGAGCTCCTCGCACAGGCGCTCGTACTCGGCTTCGGAACCGTCGCACCAGACCACGCGGTCCGGCTGTGTGAGGGCGGCGATCTCGTCGACCCAGGAGATCAGCTCCTGGTGGTTGGTGAGGGTGGTGGGAGCCGCATTGCTGCGCGCCACGATCGCTCCGTCCCGCCGGAAACCACGCTGCCCCGGCGTAGATGTTGAGGGTTGACGGGCCGGGCCGCGGCAGCTGTTCCGACGGCTCGGTCCGTTTCTTCTGGATGTTCCCTGGATGGATTGCCCCTTGGGGGCTGCGACCCAGACGCTTCGTGACCGCTCATCCGGTGCCGCCCGCACTCATTTGATCATCCGACTCCGTTTCCGTTCTGTCCAGGGGGCACCCCCGTGACCATCGCCACGTGATACTGATCCGTAACTTACGGTTGCGTAGGTAGCATGACGGTCATGACTTCCGCGCCCGACGCAGCGCCTCCCGCGCACCCCGCCTCCGCCGGCGCAGCGGCCGCCGAACCTCCCGCCGCACCTCCCCACACCCATGGACCGACAGCGACCGGAGCGGCGTCCACCGCCGCGCACGACGGGCCCGCGGGCCCGCTCCCGGGCCAGGCCACCGACCCGACCATCGACCGGACGTCCGGACCGGCCTCGGGCCAGGCCGTCGCGGCCTCCGCCGACGGCTCGCCCGGCGCTTCCGCTTTCCCCGCCAAGCCGCGGCTGCGCGGCTGGCTGCACGCCGGGATGTTTCCCGCCGTGCTGATCTCCGGCGTCTTCCTGACCGCGCTCGCCGACAGCACCCGGGGCCGGATCGCCTGCGCGGTCTATGTGCTCTCGGCCTGCCTGCTCTTCGGCATCAGCGCGCTCTACCACCGCGGCGACTGGAGCCCGCGCGCCAACGCCGTGCTCCGCCGCCTCGACCACGCCAACATCTTCCTGATCATCGCGGGCACCTACACCCCGCTGACCATGCTGCTCGTCCCCGGCGGCCGGGGTCAGGTGCTGCTGTGGGCGGTGTGGGCGGCGGCGGCCGCGGGCATCGCGTTCCGCGTCTTCTGGGTCGGCGCGCCGCGCTGGCTCTACACCCCCTGCTACATCGCCATGGGCTGGGCCGCCGTCTTCTTCCTCCCCGACTTCCTGCGCACGGGCGGCATCGCCGTGCTCATCTGCGTGATCGTCGGCGGCCTCCTCTACAGCGCGGGCGGCGTGATCTACGGGATCAAGCGCCCCAATCCCTCGCCGCGCTGGTTCGGCTTCCACGAGGTCTTCCACTCACTGACGCTGGCGGCCTTCGTCGTCCACTACGTGGGCATCTCGCTCGTCGCCTATTCGCACGCCTGAGCGCCCGAGCGCAGGGCGCGCGGCGCGCCCCCCATCAGCCGCACCCAGTGGCCGTGGCCTCGATGCCACGGCCACTCGCCATGTCAGGCCACCGACACCGGCCAGCACCACCAGCAGCACGGCGATCTCGCCGACGATCACATAGCCCCCGACGCACAGCGCTCCCACCAGCACGGCGAGCAGCTTCATCACAGCCAGCACGGCCGCCACCCCCTTCGGCTCATCACTCTTCCCACCCCTGCCCAGCACCCAGCGTCACATACCCCACTGACAATCAGCATGTCATTAAGAGCCCGTAGTGATTGACGGTTACTTCATTTTGAGAGTCACTGTCACAGCGGGACGCCGTGAACGGCGCGCCTGGCGCGCCCACGTGGCAGGGCTCCCGCCCCCCGTCAGGCTGTGGTCCCCACGAAGGCCGATGCCGGAGAATGCAGGCATGGCCCCCGCGAACACCTCATCCGCCATGCCGTCGGAGCCCCGGCTCGGGCTGCGCGAGCGGAAGAAGATCCAGACCCGTCAGGCGATCCGCCGCGCCGCCTACCTGCTCTTCGAGCGGCAGGGATACGACGCGACGCCGATCGACCAGATCGCCGAGGCCGCGGACGTCTCCCCCAGCACCGTCTTCCGCTACTTCCCCACCAAGGAGGACATCGTCCTCTCGGACGAGTACGACCCGGTGATGGAGGCCGCCATCCGGGCCCGGCCCGCCGACGAACCGCCGGTCGAGGCCATCCGGCAGGGCGTCCTCGAAGCCATGCGCCACATCATGGACCACGACATCGCCGAGCTCAGGCAGCGCACCAGGCTCGTCCGCGAAGTGCCCTCCCTGCGCGGCCGGCAGGCCGAGGGCATGAGCCGCTCGGCCCGGATGCTCTGCTCCGTCCTCGCCGAGCGCTCCGGGCGCGACGCGGACGACATGGAGCTGCGGGTCGTCGCCAGCGCGATCCTCGGAGCGATGCACGAAGCGCTCATGTACTGGGTCGAACAGGGCCAGCGGGAAGACCTCATCCCGCTCATCACCCGCACCCTGGACGTCCTGGACCGCGGCCTCACCCTCTGACGGCCCTCACGCCTCCCCCGCCAGGCGCTCCGCCAGCACCTCCGGATCGCTCGTCGGCGCCTCGCAGGTGAAGGCACGGCACACATAGGCGGCCGGGCGGCCGTCGAGCAGGGTCCGGTGCGCCAGCAACGGCACCTCGGCGCCCGCCGCGTCACCGTCCGCGGGCGGCGCGCCGACCGCCACGGCCAGGCCGGGCGCGGTGGACAGCAGGGCCGTGCGGTGCAGCTCGCGGGTGGCCGGGTGGTCCTCCGGGCCGACGACCGCGACCTCCCGCGGCCCGTCGAGCAGCGCCTCCGCGACCGCCAGCCCCCAGCTGATGAAGCGCGGGGCGCGCGGCCCCAGCGCCCGTACGACACCGAGCGCGCGCTCCGCGGCGTCCCGGTGCGCGCCGCTGCCGGTGTACGCGGCGTACGTCAGCAGCGCGCCACAAGCGGCGGTCCAGCCGGACGGGGTGGCGGTGTCGGTGGGGTCCTGCGGGCGGCGGATGAGGGTCTCGGCGTCGTCGGCGGTGTCGAAGAGGCTGCCGTCCTCACCGGTGAAGCGGATGAGCACGGTGTCCAGCAGCAGCCCCGCGAAGTCGACCCAGACGCCCTCGCCGGTGACCGCGCTGAGCGCCAGGAAGCCCTCGGCCACATCGGCGTAGTCCTCCAGGACGCCCGCGTGGGTGCCCGCCTTCCCGTCCAGGGAGGTGCGGAACAGCCGCGCGTGCCAGTCCATATGGGTGCGCACGAGCAGGTCGGCGGCGTCCGTCGCGGCCTGGACGAGATCCGGGCGGTCGAAGTAGGCGCCGGTCTCGGCGAGCGCGGCGACGGCCAGGCCGTTCCACGCGGCCACGACCTTGTCGTCACGGCCGGGCCGGGGCCGCTGCTCGCGCGCCGCCAGCAGCCTGGCCCGCACCGACGCGAGCTTCCCGGCGTCGAAGAGCTGCTCCCGGTCGGGCAGTCGCAGGACGGACGCGCCCTCCTCGAAGGTGCCCTCCTCGGTGACACCGAAGTGGGCGGCCGCCAGCAGCGCGTCCTCCTCGCCCAGGACCTCCCGCAGCTGCGCGGGGGTCCAGACGTAGAACGCCCCTTCCGCGTGCGCGCCGGAACCGCCGGCCACGGCGCTGTCGGCGTCCAGCGCGGACGCGAACCCGCCCTGCTCCGTGCGCATCTCACGCACCAGGAAGTCGGCGGTCTCCAGCGCCACGCGCCGCGCGAGGTCCGATCCCGTCGCCCGCCACAGGTGCGCGTAGACGCGGCACAGCAGGGCGTTGTCGTAGAGCATCTTCTCGAAGTGCGGCACCGTCCAGGTGGCGTCCACCGCGTACCGCGCGAAGCCGCCGCCGAGCTGGTCATAGATCCCGCCGCGCGCCATCGCCTCGCAGGTGGCCCGCACCATCTGGAGGGCCGCCTCGGAGCCCGTGCGGGCGTGGTGGCGCAGCAGGAATTCCAGGGTCATGGACGGCGGGAACTTCGGCGCGCCGCCGAACCCGCCGCGCACGGCGTCGAAGTCCCGGGTCAGGCCCATCAGCGCCTGGTGCAGGTCCTCGGCGGCGGGCGGCCGCGCGGCGTCCTTCCCTTCGGCCTTCTCCTCGCCCTTCCCTTCGGCCATGCCCAGGGCGAGGGTGCGCTCGGACAGGTCGCGGACGATCCGCCCCGCCACCTGTCCGACCTCCGCCCGGCGGTCCGCCCACGCGGCCCGTACGCCCTCCAGGACCTGCGGGAACGACGGGGAGCCGTGCCGGGGCTCGGGCGGGAAGTAGGTGCCGAAGTAGAAGGGCTCGGCCTCGGGGGTGAGGAAGACGGTCATGGGCCAGCCACCCTGCCCGGTGGCTGCCTGGACGGCCTCCATGTACACGGCGTCGATGTCGGGCCGCTCCTCGCGGTCCACCTTCACGGAGACGAAGTGCTCGTTGAGGAAACGGGCGGTCTCCGCGTCCTCGAAGGACTCGTGAGCCATCACGTGACACCAGTGGCAGCTCGAATACCCGACGCTGAGCAGCACGGGCACATCGCGGCGCCGTGCCTCCTCGAATGCCTCGGGAGACCACGGCCACCAGTCGACCGGGTTCTCGGCGTGCTGGAGGAGGTAGGGGGACGTCTCATGCGCCAGGCGGTTCGGCATGCCCCCCATCCTTCCCCAAGTGGGCCCGATGATGGGTTATCCACAGGCTGGTACGGCCGGCAGGGGGGCGTGTCCCGCGCGGTCCTAGCCCGGGGTGTGGGCGCGCGTGCGGTCGGACCACCTCACGACGAGCGGTACGAACTGGCCGGCGACGAGGAAGAGCGCTCCCACCACGAGCCAGCCCGGCTCGCCCCAGCCGAGGCAGAGCAGGCCGAGCACCGGCGGGCCGACGGCGTTGGACAGGCCCTGGCCGATGGCGAACAGGCCCGAGTACTGGCCCTGCGCGTGCTCGGGAGCGAGGCCGAAGGACAGCTCGAACGAGGCGGCCGCGTACCACAGTTCGCCCAGGGTCAGGGAGATCACGCCGAGCAGCACGACGACCATGGCGACCCACCCGGGCGCGCCGCCCGCCGCCGCGAGGAGGGCGGTGGCGAGGAGGAGCACGGCCCCCGCGCGGCGCATGGTGCGGCCGGCCGACATGTTGTCCACGACGCCGCGGCTGACCCGCACCTGCAGGCAGACCACGAGGGCGGCGTTGATGGCCACGCTCGCACCGACGAACCACCGTGGCGCGTCGATGTGTCCGGCGATCCACAGCGGCAGGGCGAAGACCAGCACCTGGTTCTGGATGGCCATGATGCCGTCCAGGACCGTGAGCACCACATACGGCTTGTCCTTCAGCACCGGCCAGCGGCTGCCTCCCGCGGGGACCTCCACCGGCGGCACGGACGGGACACGGGAGCAGGCGGCCGCGGAGGCGAGGAACAGGACGGCGATGCCGAGCATGAGGCACACGTAGGCGGCCCGGGTGTCCACCTGGATGACGACACCGGCCGCGAGGGCTCCGCAGCCGGCGGCGATGTTGTTGAGGGCCCGCAGGTAGGCGCGGTAGCGGGTGGGGTTCGGGGCGCCCAGGGCGCGGTTCAGCGGGCCGCGGGCGGCCGTGCCGGCCGAGACGGCGAGCTCGGTCACGCACAGGCAGGCGACCAGCGAGGGGAAGGAGCGCACGAGCAGCAGTCCCGCCACGGCGACGGCCTGCACGACGAGCGTGAGCCGGAAGACCTCGCGCGGGCCGTACCGGTCGGCCAGGTGGCCCACGGGGATGCCGGCGCCGAGTCCGATCAGGGCGGCGGCGCCCAGGGCCAGTCCGACCTGGCCGACCGGGAGACCCACGGAGCGGGTGAAGAACAACGCGGCCCCGGCCATGAAGAGGCCCTTGCCGATCAGGCTGATGAAGGTGGCGACGGCGAAGGCGCGTTTGGGGGCCGTCTCGGGTATGAGGCCACGGGCCACCAGCCAGGCCAGTGCCCCCCGTTCGGTGCCCTTCCCGCCCGGCGGCTCGATCCGTTCACCGGGCTGGCGCTGACTGGTGGTGTCCAACTGGCTGTCCCTCCAACTCCGTGATGGCTGTGCTCGGGCGCCCTCACGCGTCGGGTCCTCCACGCCGCTCGGGCCGGGCGGTGAGCACGGTCCGCGCGTCAGGCAGCCCTGTGGCGGCGTCGGTCCCGCTGGCCCTGATCCCGGCCGCACGGTCCGCGCGTCAGGCGGCCCTGTGGCGGACGCCGCCCTCGATGGGGACGGAACAGCATGACCGGCCTGGTCGGCCGGAGCGTCGGCACCGCGGCCGAAACGGCCCGGCCGCGCTCAGGAGATCCGGTGGGCCGCTCGCTCCGTCATCACCCGTGCGGGACCGCCGACTTCGACCCTCAGGTCCGCTCCCGCCGTGGCGGTGACCGTGGCCGGGCTGCCGAGGGAGTCGCCCATGTCGACGGCGATCCGGTGGACGCCCCGGCCGGCCAGGTGCGCGGCGAGACAGGCCGTGCTGTTGGCGTTGGCGAGGTCCTCCGGAACACCGATCGAGGGGGCGAACATCCGGGCCGCGAGCGCGCCCTCGGGCGAGGGCTCCGAGTGGACGTACGCACCGAGCAGGCCGAACCGGTCGCAGACCGCCCTGAGGCGGTCGAGGTCCGGACGCAGCCCGGCGAGCACGTCCCGGGTGGGGACCGGCACCAGAACGCGTTCGCGGCCCACACCGGCGATCCGGACGTCCGGCCCGGCCTCGTGCGGCGCGAGACCGAGGGCCGGAAGCACGAGAGCGCGTTCCTCCGCGGTGGGTTCGCGCAGATCGACGGGGCCGGGGTCGAAGGCGGCGGTGATCAGCTCACCGGCGCGCTCGGCCCGCCCGGCGAAGACGCGCCCCCCGGCACGGAGGGTGGCCCGGTAGGGCCCGGTGCCGCCGTGCCGTGCCGCGAGGAAGGCCAGAGCGGCGACCGTGCCGTGCCCGCAGGCGGGCAGTTCCTCCTCCGCGGTGAAGAAGCGCAGCTCGGTCGTGTCGCCGACGTGACGTACGTAAACGGCGTGCGAGGTGCCGTGGGCGACCGGGATCCGGCGCCGCTCGTCGTCGCCCAGCGGCGCGCCGTCCGCGTCGTCCTCCAGGACGACGACCGTCGGGCTGCCGCCCGCGTCGCCCCGCAGGCAGGCGCGGACGACCGTCACGTTCGGCGTGCTCATGAGGCTGTCACTTCGCGTCCTCCAGTGTGGCGTACCCGGTGGTCGCCGCGTCCTCGGTCTGGTGGGCGCCCTCCTGGAGCTGGAAGAGCGAGCCGAAGGGACGCTCCGCGAGCGGGAGACGCCATGCCCCGGCTTCCACACGTGCCGTGTCCGACACCTCGCCGCGCAGCAGCTTAACTCCGGCCTCGTTGTGGCCGGCGTGCGGGCCGAAGTGGATCGGGTAGGCGTCGGCCGCCCGGTAGGCCGGCAGGAAGGCGCGGCGGTAGCGGTCGGAGCGGTTCGCGGAGGAGTAGTGCAGGAGCAGGGGGTGGATGAAGACCACGCTGCCCGCGGGCGCCTCGATGGCCACGGCGTCCGCCGCGTCCGGGGCGTCGGCGCCGACCACCTTGCCGCGGAAGTGGCCGTCGACGTAGTGGTCGGCGAGGCCGCGGAGGTGGGAGCCGGGGACGGCCTGGAGGGCGGAGTTCTCGGTGGTGGTGTCGTCGAGATAGACGAGCGCCGTCACCAGGTCGGTGTTGGTGTGGGGGTAGTAGGCGAAGTCCTGGTGCCAGTCCACGACACTGCCCACCTGCGGGGCCTTGAGGTGGAGCTTGCTGTAGTGGAACAGGATGTCGCCGCCGATGAGTGCCTCGACGTGGTCGAGCAGTGCGGGGTGGGCGGCGGCCCGCTCGAACGCGACGTGCTGCTTGGTGGGCGACCAGATCCGGCGCGCCATGCCGTTGTCACCGGGCTCCACTTCGGCGACGGAGCCGATGTCGGAGACGTCGAGGATCTCCGTGATGGCGGTGTTGAGCGCGGCGACCTCGCTCGGGTCAAAGAGACGTTCGGCGACCGCGAAGCCGTTCTCGCGGTATTCCTTGACGAACGCGGCTGTGTCGATTGCGGGCATGGCGGGGTTCCTCTCTGCTGCGTGGCGGGGGCGCGGTGGGGTGGGGCGCGTACGGGTCCGCCCGGCGACGGCCGCCCGGCGGGCCCGGGACGGCTCCGAGGAGCCATCGGCCGGCATCGCGGCCGGGCCCCGTACGAGCCGGGGACGGCGGCCGCGAGCGCCCCTCGGCCAGGGCGCTCGCGGACTGCCCGTTGTGTCTCCGGTCCGACGCGGGGGCACGGACGGCCCCCGCGAATCCCTCGGCCGGTTCACTCCTCAGGCGCCCGACGTCCCCGCGCGTGCCGGTTCTGTCGTCGGCGTGGGTCCGGGGAGGTGCGGGTCACACGGCGGCGGGCTGCGCGTGCTTGGCGACGGTGTCCTCGTAGATCTCCCGGAAGAACATCGCGAGGATGTCCTGGACGTCGTCGATGTACTTGATCACCTGCTGGAAGTCCTCCTCGCTGAAGAGCAGCTGGTGGAGGATGTCCCACATCTCCTGCGAGTGGTCCTCGGTGGAGTCCACGTGGAGGTGGGCCGCCTGCCCCTTGACGCTCTCCTTGCCGAGGCGGTCCTGGAGGTTCTCCACGATCGCCGGCTGGAGCTTGATCTGGGTGTACTCCACCAGGTAGTTGGAGACGACCGGGGCGAGGTACGACTCGTGCTCCAGCGTGTAGTAGAAGAAGCCCTCCAGCAGACGGGTGGAGAGGTAGGGCTCGGTGGCCTGGATCTCTTCCTCGGTGACACCGGCCGCCGCGGCATCGCTCACGTACAGCTTGTCGTGGAGCATCTCGTCGGCCTGGTACTGCGCGTAGTCACGGGCGGCACGGGGCGAGACCTGGGCGATCTTGTAGATGGCCTTGGACTGGCTGACCCGGGAGAGGCGGATCCGCCACACGTGCTCGATGAGGGTGCGGCGGTAGTACGCCTGGTGGAGCTCGGGCTCGGTCAGGTGGGACGCGAAGGGGACGGTGGCCTTCCACTCCGCCATCTTCTTGTCCAGGTAGCTGTCGAGCTCGGCCTTCTTCAGACGGCTCTGCTCCTCGTTGTAGAACGGCTTCGGGTAGGCGATCCCGGAGTTCTGCACGCGGTTCATCGCGTTCTCCTTCACAAGAGGGTTCGAGGGGATGTTCACGGAAGGGACGGAGGGTGCCGCCGCGGTCAGCGGTAGCCGACCTGGAAGTGCTCCGTCGCGTGTCGGTCGAGGAAGGCGGTCTCGGCCTCGAGGTCGTCGGCCGCCACGTCCCACAGGGCGTCCATCAGGCAGATCCCCCGGTCGGACGCGTCAAGTTCGGTGCCCTCCGCCACGTGGATGCGCAGGATCCGGGGCGGGCGGGTGGGCGGCTCGAAGCGGATCGCGTCGACGGTCCGCCCCTTCTCTCCGTACTTGCTGAGGAACACGGCCGCCCGGGTGGGTGCGCCGGTGCGCAGGGCCTCCAGCTGGGAGGCGCCGGTGAGCCGGTCGTGGAAGGCGTCCCGCTCGCCGTCGGGCAGCACCAGGGACTCGGTCCACAGGTCAAGGAGGGAGTGCCCGGTGACGGTCTGGACGCTGGCGTCGATGAGGCTGCCGCCCATCCGCGGGTTGATCTCGATGATCTCCCAGCGCTTCTTCGACTCCCAGTACTTGACCTCGATGTGGAAGACGCCGGCGACCGTCCCCCGCTCCGCCAGCGCGGCGAGGCAGCGGGTGACGTGGTCGGCTCCTTCCAGGACGAGCCGGGGGTCGAGGCTCACGGGCGGGCTGACCGACATCCCCTCCAGGACCGTCCGCTCCAGGCGTTCCACGCGGGCCTTCTCGTGGACGCACAGGTGGTGGACCCGGCCGTCGAGGACGACGGTCTCGAAGCTGAACTCCGGGCCCTCGACGTACTCCTCGACGAGGAAGTCGTAGCGGTCCATGAAGATGGCCTTCATGCGCTGGTCGGCGCGCATCTGCTCCTGAAGCGCGGGCAGGTCGGCCAGGTCGGCGACGTCGTTCAGGACGAAGGTCGCGAAGGACGAGGCACCGCGTACCGGCTTGACGAACCACTGCGCGGCGGGGTCGAGATCGGGCGTCACGCCGGGGGTGAGCCGGTGGAGCCGGACCTCGCTCAGGCCCTCCGCGAAGAGGTGGCGGCGCAGCTCGTACTTGTCGAGGCACAGGCGCAGCACGGACTCCGCGGAATCGGCCACGCCGAGCCGCGCGTTGAGCTCGGCCATCAGCAGCCGGTAGCCCTCGAAGGTGGCGAGGGCGGCCTCGACCCGGTAGCCCCGGCCGGCGAGTTCGGACACGGCCTTGTCGAGGTCGCCGGAGCCCAGTTCGGGCTCCTCGGTGACCACGCAGTCCGCCAGGTGGAGGCGGCTCGCCTCCAGGGCCCCCGGCGTCTCCGGCCGGGAGCTGAGGGCGACCAGGGCCAGACCGAGCCCGGCGGCCGCCGCGGCGATCTCCTCGGTGTACGACTTGCCCTGGTGCATGAGGAGCAGGATCGCTCGCTTCATCGGTGCATCTCCTCGCAGTTCCTCGGTCGCCCTCAGCGCCGGCGGGCGGAGTGCAGGGCCGCGGTCTCGCGCTGGTGGGCGCGGAGGATCTCCACGAGCCGGGCGCCGCCCTCACGGACCGGGTCGACGACGGGCAGCCCGGTGTCGACCTCCAGCTTCTCGGCCTCGCGGCGGTAGTCCTCGTCGGAGTAGCCGAAGCTGTTGACGCTGATGGCGGCGACCTTGGCGGGCCGCTCGAAGACAGAGAGCTCCTCGTTCAGCCGGATGAGCTCGGGGATGGGGATGATCGGCGTGTTCCAGACCTTGGTGCGCTCGGCGCCGAGGCGGTGACAGAAGACCAGGGCGTGCGGCAGGGCACCGTGCAGGATGGCGAGGGCGACGCTGCTGAACCCGATGTGGTTGAGCGAACCCTGGCCCTCGACGACGACCCATTCCTTGCCGGCCGCGGCCTCCATGACGACCTGCTCGACGGCGCCGGCCATGAAGTCGCCGGGCACACCGTCGACCGCGATGCCGTGGCCGGAGATCAGCATGCCGCTCTGGCCGGTGGCGGCGAAGCCGGTGCTGATGCCGCTGCGGTTGGCCTCGTTCCAGATCTGCAGGGCGGCGGTCTTCTTGCCGATGTTGGAGTCGCTGCCGCAGGTGTGGATGACCCAGGTGTCCAGGTCCAGCACGCGGGCCTTGTTGAGCTGCACCGGCGGGGTGTCCTTGGTCTCCCAGACCGTGACGCCCTTCGCCCGGACGGCACCGGCGATGTCCGGGTCGCCCAGAAGGCGGTAGTGGATCGAGTTGATCACGTGCAGGCCGTTCTGGACCGCGGCGAGGATGTGCGGCTTCCAGGACGGGGGCAGGTCCGCGGAGTGCAGGCCCTTGCCGATGATCAGGACCTCGGGGCTCAGGTGCAGAGCGTCCTCGACGCGGCTGACGATCGGGATCGGGCCGCCGTAGCCGAGCACGTCCTGAACGGTCCGGCCGGCCTGGAGGCTGTCGATCACGGCGACGCAGCGGTCCCCGTTGTAGCGGACCAGTGAGGCGGCAATCTTGCTCGTGAAGAGTCCGAAGCATTCCTCGGCGAACAGCACGAACTTCTTCTCAACCAGCTCCGCATGGCTCAACTGGTCCACGTCTTCCTCCGGACTCGATGGTTCTGTTGCCTATGGCACGCGATGGTTCGGGCGGTCTACGCGACGGGCTCGGTCGTCAGGCGGTACTGCTCGTTCGCCTGGCGCACGGCCTCCTCGATCTGCTGCTGGGTGCCGCCCCGGAACAGGAAGCGGCCGCCCTGGAGCGTGGCGTACGAGCCGGGCCGGGAGACCAGGACCTCGCCCGGACTCGGCACCAGCTCGCGGTACACATACGGAACGTGACCCAGGAGCGGGGTCGCCGCGGTGACCTTCCGGGGCAGCGGCTTGGGCCCCTGGATGATCAGCCAGCCGCCGCTCAGCTCCGGGTCGGGGACCGGCAGGTCCACCGGGCGGCCGAGCAGCACGTCGACCCACAGCCGCCAGAGGTTCACACCGTGGACGTCGTTGATCACATAGGACACGTCGGCACCCGGCACCCGGGCCCCGACCTCCAGGAACACCAATTCCTCGCCGGTGTCGAAGAGTTCGAGGTGGAAGGCGGAGCCGCGCAGGCCGAGCGCCTGAAGGCAGCGCACGGCGAAGTCCTCGCAGCGGTCGCGCACCTCGGGGTCCGTCTGGAAGACCGAGCCGAGCGGCGCGCCCAGGGCCTCGTAGTCCAGGCAGCTGGAGATGTAGCGCGAGGTGCACAGGAACAGCGGCTTGCCCTCGGCGTCCAGGACGCCGTCGACGTGCAGGATGTCGCCCTGCACGAACTCCTCGATCTCCAGGTCGTCCAGGCTCCGTTCGGCGCACAGGGCCCGCAGCTCCCCGGCCGAGGCGATCTCGCGCACGCCCTGGCTGGACGCCCCTCGCACCGGCTTGACGATCACGGGGTAGCCGAACTCCTCGGCGGCCGCGAGCATCTGCTCCTCGGTGTGGCAGGGTGCCCAGCGCGGCACGCGGAGGCCGGCCCGCGACACCCGCTCCTTCATGACGCTCTTGTCACGGAACCGGGCGGTCTCCTCGACGCCGGCGCCCGGGATGCCGTACCGCTCGCGCAGGGTCGCCGCGAGGTCGAGCAGCATTTCGGAGAAGCCGATGACGTGATCGAAGGGGCCCTCTTCGCGGACGATGGCGTCGACGAGCTCCAGCACACCGTCCACGTCACCGAAGTCCGGCACGACATGGACCCGTTCGGCGTCGGCGGGCACTCCGCTGCGGCCGAACTCGTCGCAGAGATACGTGACGCGGTCGGTCTCCGGATCGAAAACCAACTCGGGGGCGGCCAGGCGGTTTTCCCAGCGCCGCTTGTCCTCGTACAAGGGCCAGCGGTTCAAGAACAGGATTGCGCTGGACATGGTTTTGTCGCCTCACGGTTCACAGGAAGCATGGATGTGCCCGGCCGCGGGCCGGTCGACGGCGGTGAAAGGCGGGCCTTTCGGAACCGAAGGATGCGCCCGGACCTGAATCCCGGAACAGCCCTCAATGCGTTGATCGCGCTGCCACAGCCTCGCACGGGGCCGGGCTGCTCAGAATAGGACTTAGGTCCCCCCTGGCCGCCCCGGCGATGCCGCTGAGCACCGACGACAGCGCCACCCCTCGGCAAAGGAGGTCCGGACCACCTTGTGCCGGAAACGCCATGGGCAGATGGACCTATTGCCGCTCGGACCCCACGGCACGCAGAATCCCCATCGCACCCTCTACGCCGGCGGAGGGCTGCCATGCGCGCCAGGAGAGTTTTCCGACTCCCGCCCCGACACCGAAGCGCCAAGCGGTGGACGACATGTTCCCACTCCGCGAATACCGCCGGCCCAGACCTCAAAGCGACATCGCCTGCAAGACATCAGGCGGAGAACGATGCGAAACGGGAGACATGACGATGCTGCTGAAGGTTGATCCGATCGAGTCCTTTTCCGGAACTTTCCGCGTCCCTTCTTCGAAGCCGGAGACGCAACGCGCCATTCTCGTAGGCACGTTGGCCGAGGGAACGTCGCGCGTCTACAACGACCTCCGCTGCGACGAGACGGAGACGATGAAGAGCGCCTGCCGTGCCTTCGGCGCCGAGATAACCGAGCACGACGGATACCTGGAGATCAAGGGCATCGGGGGGACCCTCCCGAACATCGGGCGTGTCATCCAGTCCCGCGGCTCGGGTCTGGTGTTCCGCATCGTGACGGCGCTGGCCTCCGCGCTGCCGACGCCGGTCGTGGTGACGGGCGACGCGACCCTGCGCAGGCGCGTGATGGCGCCCCTGCTGGACGCCCTGCGCGACCTCGGCGCGGACATCGAGTCGATCGCCGACGAGGGCAAGGCCCCGGTCGTCAACTGGGGAGGCGGCCTGAAGGGCGGCACCTGCCGGCTGCCGGGCGACATCAGCTCGCAGTTCATCACCGCCATCCTGTTCGCCGCGCCGCTGGCCGAGAACCCGGTCGACATCGAGGTGACGGGCGAGGTCTACTCCCAGTCGTACATCCGGCAGACGCTGGCGAGCCTGACCGAGGCGGGCATCAAGGTGTCCGCGTCGGAGGACATGCGCCACTACCACGTGGAGCCCTCCCAGTACCGGACGCAGGACGTGACCATCCACGAGGACTACACCTCCGCCTCGTACCTGCTGGCCGCCGCCGCGCTCTACCCGGGCCGGACCGTCCTGACCAACGTCTACGGCGACAGCATGCAGGGCGAGTTCGCGATCGTCCCGATCCTGGAGAAGCTCGGGGTGAGTGTCACCTTCGACAAGGAGAACCTGTCGCTGATCGTCGACAACCCGCAGGGCAGCATGTGCGGCGACTTCGAGGTCGACGTGATGGACTGCCCCAACATCGTCCCCACGCTCGCCGCCCTCGGCGCGTACGTGCAGGGCAGCCTGCGGGTGACCGGCGGACGCCTCACTCGCTTCCACAAGGCGTCGCGCATCGAGGCCATGGCCGCCGAACTGACCCGCGCCGGCGTGGACATCGAGGTCCTGTACGCCGACGGCGTCTGCGACGGCTTCCTGGTCCGCGGCGCGCAGACGTACCCCGGCGGAGTGACGCTGTCCAGCTGGGGTGACCACCGCATCTTCATGTCGCTGTTCGTGGCCGGCCTGCGGATGCAGTCCGCCAACCGGTTCTCGGGCTTCGAGGACGTCAAGCTGTCCTTCCCGAGCTTCATGGAGGAGTTCACCAAGGCGGGTGTGCTGACCGCGTCCGTCGAGGAGGACGCGCCCGCCGGGGCCGTCGCCTGACCCTGGCCCCGCGGGCCCGGCGGTGCGCCTTGCCGCAGTGGCGCACCGCCGGGCCCGGCAGGTGAGCGAGACGCGCCGCCGGCCATGGCAGAAGTGCCGGGGGGGGGGGGGGGGGGGGGGGGGGGGGGGGGGGGGGGTGGGGGGGGGGGGCGGGGGGGGAGGGGGGGGGGGTGGTGGGGGGGGTTTGGG
>NZ_JBVHLW010000031.1:0-76695 GCF_055558795.1 Streptomyces sp. NPDC025618
GGCTGCGGGCCGGTTCGCCGCCTGCGGCGGGAGCGCCCTGCGGGCGCGTCCTCAAACGCCGGACGGGCTGGATTGTGCGGACCGTAGCCAGCACAACCAGCCCGTCCGGCGTTTGAGGACAACGCGCGAAGCGTGTTGCTGGGGTCTGGGGCGCAGCCCCCCACGCGGCGGAGCCGCACATCAGATGCAGCCGGGAAGGGGCGGGTAGGGGAAGAAGCCCGCCGCAGGCGCCGGCAACCGCCCCCTCAATCGAACCCCACATCCACCCCCACCCCCCGCGCCACAGCACACTGATAGAGCACGTCACAAACCACCGCGTCCTCCACCGGCACCCCCACCGACTCGAACACCGTCACCTCCGTCTCGGAGCGACGCCCCGGATGGCGGCCGGCAAGCACATCCCCCAGCTCCGTCATCGCCGGCCGCTCCGGCAGCGCGCCCTCGGAGACAGGGATCAGGACGTCACCCGCCTCCCGCAGCACCGCTTCCTCCGATTCCACGAACAGCCGGGCGCGGGTGACCAGTTCGGTGGGCAGCTCGCGGCGCGTCGGGCCGTACGCCCCTACGGCGTTGACGTGCAGGCCCTCGCGCGGCAGCGCGGCGTCCTCGAAGAGGGGGCGGGACGCGGAGGTGGCGGTGCAGATCACGTCCGCGTCGCGGACGGCGGTGGTGATGTCCTCGTGGACCTCGGCGTCGATGCCCTGCCCGCGTGCCCACTCCGCGAGGCCGCGGGCCGTGCGCGGGTCGCGGCTGTGCAGGCGGACGGAGGTCCAGGGCCGCAGCCCGGCGAATCCTTCGAGGTGGCCTCTGCCCTGCACGCCGGCGCCGATGACGGTCAGCACCCGCGCGTCCCGGGGCGCGAGCAGGTCGGTGGCGAGGGCGCTGACCGCGGCCGTGCGCAGGCGGGTCACGGCGGTGGCGTCCAGGACGGCGAGCGGGCGGCCGGTGACGGCGTCGAAGAGCGGCACGAGCCCCTGGACGGCGGGCAGTTCGGGAGACGCGTCGAAGAGGGTGAGCAGCTTGACCGACAGCGTCGTCGCGTGGGCCGCGGGCATGAGCAGGAGCTCGCCGTCACCGACGGGCACGGACGTCCGGGCGAACCCGGGGGCCGCGCCGCCGCCCGAGGTGAAGGCCGCGCCGATCCCCGCCGCGAGTTCGGGTACGGACAGGAGGCCGTCGATGGTCTTCGCGTCGAGGATTTTCAGCACGTTTCACGCCCAGGGTCCGGTTGCACGAGGAGGTCGGCGGAGTGGCGTGCGTCAGCCTACGCGCGCCCCCGCCCCCGGCTCGTACCCCGCGCGGCCCGCGTCATCCCCGCTCGGAGCCGTCGTCGGGATCATCACAGGTGCGTCCGGCTCCATAGCCGATGCCTATCGATATGAGTCGGACTATGTCTTGGCCCTCTCGGGTGGGGCCGACCTAAGGTCGTGTTCATGGCATTGGCAACGCGGACGGACCGACGGCCGTCCATCACGCGCACCTTCTGGGGATCGACCGTCGGCAAGAAGACCGTGATGGCCGCGACCGGACTGATCATGGTCGCGTATCTGGCCGTCCACGCGTTGGGCAACGCCAAGATCTACTTCGGCGCCGGCGACTTCAACGACTACGGCCACTGGCTGCGCGTCATGGGCGCCCCGGTCCTGCACCGCGAGTGGGGGCTGTGGATCGCCCGCGTGGTGCTGTCGGCGTCCGTGATCCTGCACGGGGTCTCCGCGTACCAGCTGAGCCGCCGCGACATCAAGGCCCGCGCCACGCGCTATGTGCACAAGCGGCAGCGCGCGAGCTATGCCACGCGCACGATGCGGTGGGGCGGGATCATCCTCGCGCTGTTCATCGTCTGGCACATCCTCGACCTGACGACGGGCACCGTGCACCCCGGCTTCCAGGAGGGGCACCCGTACCAGAACGTGGTGGACACCTTCTCCACCTGGTACGGCAACGTCATCTACATCGTCGCGATGCTCGCCCTCGGCCTGCACATCCGGCACGGCTTCTGGAGCGCCGCCCAGACGCTGGGCGTGGGCAACGCGACGCGCGACCGGATCCTCAAGGCCGTGGCCAATGTGCTGACGGTGCTGCTGACCGCGGCCTTCATCTCCGTCCCCGTGGGCGTCATGACCGGAGTGGTGAGCTGACATGACCTACACCGACTACACGACCGGCGAGCCGCTCGTCGACGCCAAGGCGCCGGAAGGCCCCATAGCCGAGCGCTGGGACCGCCGCCGCTTCGAGGCGAAGCTGGTCAACCCCGCCAACCGGCGCAAGCAGACCGTGATCGTCGTGGGCACCGGGCTCGCGGGCGGCGCGGCCGGCGCGACCCTGGCCGAACAGGGCTACCGCGTCGTGCAGTTCTGCTACCAGGACTCACCGCGCCGCGCCCACTCGATCGCCGCGCAGGGCGGCATCAACGCCGCCAAGAACTACCGCAACGACGGCGACTCGGTCCACCGCCTCTTCTACGACACCGTCAAGGGCGGCGACTTCCGGGCGCGCGAGTCCAACGTCCACCGCCTCGCCCAGGTCTCGGTCGAGATCATCGACCAGTGCGTGGCACAGGGCGTGCCGTTCGCCCGGGAGTACGGCGGTCTCCTCGACACCCGCTCCTTCGGCGGCGTGCAGGTCTCCCGCACCTTCTACGCCCGCGGGCAGACGGGCCAGCAGCTGCTGCTCGGCGCCTACCAGGCGCTCAGCCGCCAGGTCGCCGCGGGAAACGTCGAGCTCCACCCGCGCACCGAGATGCTCGACCTGATCGTCGTCGACGGCAGGGCCCGCGGCATCGTCGCCCGCGACCTGATCACCGGCCGCATCGACACGTACTTCGCGGACGCGGTGGTGCTGGCCTCCGGCGGCTACGGCAACGTCTTCTACCTCTCCACCAACGCGAAGAACTCCAACGCCACCGCCGCCTGGCGGGCCCACCGGCGCGGCGCGTACTTCGCCAACCCCTGCTTCACCCAGATCCACCCCACCTGCATCCCGCGCTCCGGCGACCACCAGTCGAAGCTGACGCTGATGAGCGAGTCGCTGCGCAACGACGGCCGCATCTGGGTGCCCAAGGCCAAGGGCGACGACCGGCCGCCGGGGCAGATCCCCGAGGACGAGCGCGACTACTACCTGGAGCGGATCTACCCCTCCTTCGGCAACCTCGTGCCGCGTGACATCGCCTCCCGCGCCGCGAAGAACGTCTGCGACGAGGGCCGCGGCGTCGGCCCCGGCGGGCAGGGCGTCTACCTCGACTTCGCCGACGCCATCCAGCGGATGGGCCGGGCGGCCGTCGAGGCGAAGTACGGCAACCTCTTCGACATGTACGAGCGCATCACCGCGGAGAACCCGTACGAGGTGCCGATGCGCATCTACCCCGCGATCCACTACACGATGGGCGGGCTGTGGGTCGACTACGACCTCCAGACGACGGTCCCGGGCCTGTTCGCGATCGGTGAGGCCAACTTCTCCGACCACGGCGCCAACCGGCTCGGCGCCTCCGCGCTGATGCAGGGCCTGGCCGACGGCTACTTCGTCCTGCCGTCGACCATCAACGACTACCTCGCCCGCCACCCGCACCACGACGAGGTCGACGCCACCCACCCGGCGGCCGTCGCCGCGGTCACCGAGACGACCCAGCGCCTGGAGCGCCTGCTCGCCGTCGACGGCGACCGCACGCCCGACTCCTTCCACAAGGAGATCGGCGAACTGATGTGGGAGTACTGCGGGATGGCCCGCACCGAGGAGGGCCTGCGCAAGGCCCTCGAGATGATCCCGCAGATCCGCGAGGAGTTCTGGCGCAGGATCAAGGTGCCGGGCACCGGCGAGGAGTTCAACCAGTCGCTGGAGAAGGCCAACCGCGTCGTCGACTATCTGGAGCTCGCCGAGCTGATGTGCCTCGACGCGCTGCACCGGTCCGAGTCCTGCGGCGGCCACTTCCGCGAGGAGTCGCAGACCGAGGGCGGTGAGGCGGCCCGCAGGGACGAGGAGTTCTCGTACGTCGCCGCCTGGGAGTTCGCGGCCACCGGCGACGCCCCCGTCCTGCACAAGGAAGACCTCGTCTTCGAGTACGTCCACCCCACTCAGCGGAGCTACGCATGAGGCTCACATTGCGCGTCTGGCGGCAGAAGAACGCCGACGCCCCCGGCGCCATGGCCACCTACGAGGTCGACGGCATCTCGAAGGACATGTCCTTCCTGGAGATGCTGGACACCCTCAACGAGAAGCTCATCCTGGAGGGCGAGGACCCCGTCGCCTTCGACCACGACTGCCGCGAGGGCATCTGCGGCGCGTGCAGCCTGGTCATCAACGGCGACGCGCACGGCCCCGAGCGCACCACGACCTGCCAGCTGCACATGCGGTCCTTCTCCGACGGGGACACCATCGACATCGAGCCGTGGCGCGCCACGGCCTTCCCGGTGGTCAGGGACCTGGTCGTGGACCGGTCGGCGTTCGACCGGATCATCGGGGCGGGCGGCTACATCAGCGCCCCCACCGGCTCCGCGCCCGAGGCCCACGCGACGCCCGTGCCCAAGCCGGACGCCGACTACGCCTTCGAGCACGCCGAGTGCATCGGCTGCGGCGCGTGCGTGGCGGCCTGCCCCAACGGCTCCGCGATGCTCTTCACCTCCGCGAAGATCAACCACCTCAATGTGCTGCCGCAGGGCGCGCCCGAGCGGGAGTCCCGCGTGCTCGACATGGTCGCCACCATGGACGCCGAGGGCTTCGGCGGCTGCACCCTCACCGGCGAGTGCGCCACCGCCTGCCCCAAGGGCATCCCGCTGCCGTCCATCGCCGCCATGAACAAGGAGTGGCTGCGCGCCACCCGCAAGGCCGGAAAGCGCTGATCCACCGCCCGCACCGCACTGTTATGTTCGCCTTATTGGGGGTGCGCGTGTGGTGCGGGTGACGGGTGAGGACTGGCTGAGGGTGCCGGTCGGCGAGGACGCGGAGCGGTGGAGGACGCGCGGGCGGGCCCGGAAGGTGCTCTTCGTGGTGCACAACGTCACCTCGGCGACCCGCCTGCTCGACGTGCTGCCGCTCTTCGCCGACGACACGCGCCTGCAACTGCTGGCGACCTGCACGGGCTCCTCGCCGTTCCTGGCCGGCGTGCCGGAGCTGCTGGCGGCGGCGGGCCTGCCCGTACTGCCGTGGGAGCAGGCGAAGGCGACGCCGGTGGACCTGGCGGTCTCGGCGAGCTACGGCGGTGAACTCCCGCTCATCCAGGGGAAGTTGGTGATACTCTCACACGGCGTTGGCTACAATAAGAGATTGGCGACACCGGACACCGGACACCGGACACCGTGCGCGGGGCGCGTCCGCCGCTGCCGTCGCATCCACCGCTTCCGGGAGTTCCGCCCCCGTCTTCGGGATGGATCCCGACTGGCTGCTCCATGACGGCCGTCCCATAGCCGACGCCACCGTGCTCTCCCATCCCGAGCAGCTCGACCGGCTCCGTGCCGCCTGTCCCGAGGCCGCGGCCACCGCCGTGCTCGCCGGGGATCCCTGCTACGACCGCATCCTCGACGCCCTCCCCCACCGGGGCAGGTTCCGGCGCGCGCTCGGGGTGGCGGACGGGCAGCGGCTGATCGTCGTCAACTCGACCTGGTCGCCCGGCTCCCTCTTCGGCGACGGCGACGGGGACCTGTTGCCGTCCCTGCTCCCCCGGCTGACGGCCGAGCTGCCCGCCGACGAGTACCGCGTGGCCGCCGTCCTCCACCCCAACATCTGGCACGGGCACGGCCCCGGCCAGGTGCGTGCCTGGCTGGACCGGGCGCGCAGGGCGGGGCTGGCGCTCGTGCCACCGCTGGAGGGCTGGCGGCAGGCGCTGATCGCCGCCGACTGCGTGCTGGGCGACCACGGGTCCGTCACCTACTACGCCGCCGCCATCGGCACGCCCGTGCTGCTGGGCGCCTTCCCGGACACGACCCTGGACCCGGACTCGCCGGTCGCCGCCCTCGGCCGGACCGCGCCCAGGCTGCGCCCGTACGAGGGGCTGCGCGCCCAGCTCGACCAGGTCGTCGACCACCACGAACCGGACCGCTACCGCGAGTTCGCCGACCAGGTCAGCTCGGCCCCGGGGGCATCGGCGCGGCTGCTGCGCCGGGTCTTCCACGACCTCATCGGCATCCCCGAGCCCGCCGGCCGGCCCGCCCTGCTCGACCGGCTGCCCCTGCCCGCCTTCGAACCGGCCGAACGCACCGCCCCCGTACGGGCCCTCACCCGCCTGCTCGGGGCGGCCCCGCCGGAGATCGCCGTCACCCGTCACACGGAGGGCCCGTACGAACCGGAGGACGACGACGGCATCGGCTGGGACGCCCACACCGTCGTCCATGAGGACACCCGGGACGCGTCACGCCTGCGCCTGGCGGACGTCATCGTGCGGTACGGCTCAGCCGACGACCCTCGCGTCGGCCCGCCGTCGGCATGGACGGCGGAGGTCCTGGCCCGGCATCCGGGGTGCGGGCTCGCGGTGTACGTGACGGGGGTGGATTCCTGCACGGTGCGGCTGCGCGGCGGTGAGCTGGTGCGGCTGTCGGCGGGGGCGGGGCCTGACGGGCGGGCCGATCTGTGCGATCCGGCGGCTTACGGCTCCGCGTTGTACGCGTGGCTGGTGGCGGGGAAGTCGCTTGCGGAGGCCGCGGATTCGGGGGTGCGGGTGGTTACGGGCGGGGTGGGGAGGGTGGTTTCGGTGCGCGTGGAAGTGGCGGGGTGACCCGGCTTCCGGGTGCGGGCGCGTTGGCCTGCGGCGCTTTTTCCCCTACCCGCCCCTTCCCCAGACTGGGGGCAAGCCCCCAGACCCCCAGCAACACGGCTTCGCCGCGTTGTCCTCAATCGCCGGACGGGCTGATCTGGCTGATCTGATTGCGCAATCCAGCCCGTTGGGGGTCTTGAGGCTTGCCCCCACGCGGCGGAGCCGCACATCAGACGCAGCCGGGAAGGGGCGGGGCTGGGGAGAAAATCACCCCGCACCCCGAAGTCGCGCCTCCACCCGCGCCACCCCACCCGCGTCGCCCACCACTCCGTACAACTCCCCCGCCCGCCGCAGAAAACCCGCAGGATCCTCCCCGCACCCCGCCCGCAATTCGAGCGCGTCCGCCAGCTGAAGCGTCGCCCCCTCCGCCGTCATCACCGAGATCGCCTCGTCCAGCGACACCCGCGCCCCCACCACATCGCCGCCGGCGAGCAGCGTCTCGCCCAGGCTCATCCGCACGCGCGCCTCGTTGTAGGCGTCGCGCCGCTCCAGAGCGCGGAAGCGGGTGAGCGCACGGCGCAGCTGGGCCGCGGCTTCGGGGTAGCGGCCCTGGCCGGTCAGGGCGCGGCCGAGGTGGTGTTCCAGGAGGGCGAGGGCGCGTGGCGCGTCCTCCTCGCCGTCGTCGCCCGGGCCGACCTCGTCCCAGATCGCCCGCGCCCGGCGGAAGCGTTCCTCGGCGTCCTCGTACCGCCACTGCCGCAGGCAGAGCAGGCCCAGGGACTCCACGGCGCTGGCGTGGCCCCGGTGGTGCCCGGCCGCGCGGTCCGCGGCCGCGGCGGCGTTCAGTTCGCGTTCGGCGTCGGCCGGGCGGCCGAGTCCCATATAGGCGAAGGCGAGTTGGGAGCGCATCCGCCCCTCGGCCCGGGGCTCACGCGTGGCACAGCGCCGAGCGGCGGCCACACCTGCCACATGGGTGGCCACCCACTGCTCGTGGAAGCCGAGGCGCAGGTGCAGTGCCCACATCGCCTCGCACAACTGCCAGGTGAGCTCGTCGAATCCGTACTCCTCCGCGGCCCGCACGGCCTCGGCGAGGTTCTCGCGTTCGCGGGTGAGCTCCTCCAGGGCGTCGCGGGCGGCGTCGGGTGACGCGGTGGGCCGGGGCAGCCGGCCGTAGCGGGGCCCGAGGTGCCAACGGGCGGGTATGACGCGATAGTCGGCGGCCACCGCGAGGTCCAGGTACCAGCGGATCACGCGCTCGACCGCGTCCCTGGCCGCCGCGCGGCCGTCCTCCTCGTGGGCCCGCGACTCGGCGTGCCGGCGTACGACGTCGTGGAAGCGGTAGCGCCCGTCGGCGGCCACCTCCAGGAGGCGGGCGCCGACGAGGTCGCCGAGCAGGCCGCGCGCCCCGGCGGGGGCGAGGTCCGCGGCGGCGGCCGCCGCGCCGACGGGGACGGTGGGCCAGGGGCACGGCCCGAGGAGCCGGTAGAGGCGGGCGGCCGCGGGGGCGAGGGCGCGGTAGGCGACGTCGGTGGCGAGGCGGGTGGGGTCGGCGGGGGCCGGGGCGGCCGGTCCGGGGCCGGGGGAGGCGAATTCGCGTTCCAGGCGCGCCCAGTCGACCTCCTCCCGCCCGGCCGCGAGCGCGCCCGTCTCGCACAGCGCCAGCGGCATGCCTCCGCAGCGCGCCGCCACCGCCTCGGCGTGCGCGCGCTGCGCGCCGGCCGGTTCCAGGCCGGCGATCCGGGTGAGCAGCAGCACCGCGTCGTCCCCGGCCAGCGGGCCGAGGCGCAGGACGCGGGCGCCGTGGTCGCGTACGAGCTCGGGCAGGCCGTGGCGGCTGGTGACGAGGGTCAGCGAGCCGGGCGCGGCGGTGAGCAGCGGGGCGACCTGGGCGGCGGAGTGGGCGTCGTCGAGGAGGACGACGAGCCGCCGGTCCGCGGTGCGGTCGCGGTAGAGGTCGGCCTGTTCCTGCTCGGCGGCGGGCACCCGGTCGGCCGCCACGCCGAGGCCGTGCAGGAACCGTACGAGCGTCGCCGAGGGGGCGACGGCGGTCGCCGGGGAGGCGCCGCGGAGGTCGGCGTAGAGCTGGCCGTCGGGGAAGCGGTCGGCGAAGGCGCGGGCGAAATGCACGGCGGTGGCGGTCTTCCCGACGCCGCCGGGGCCGGTGAGGACGACGATGCGCGGGGCGCCCGCGGCGCTCGCGGCGGGGTCGTCGAGGAGGGCGGCGATGGCCTGCCGTACGGGCTCGCGGTCGGTGAAGGCGGCCGTGCCGGGCGGGAGCAGCCGGGGGCGGGCGGCGGTGGCGCGGACGGGCCCGGTGGTGTCGCGCAGCAGGTCGGTCTCGCGGAGCCAGGCGAGGAGGTCGCGGGCGAAGGCCGGTTCGCGACGGGCCTGTTCGAAGAGCCGCTCGGCGAGGTCGCGGCGGGCGGCCGGGTCCGTGGGGACGGTCGGCGCGTGCGCGTCGTCGGTGTCCCGGCCGCGGATGCGGCGGGCGAGTGCGGCGAGGCGTTCCGTGGTGCGCCGGCCCACTTCTCCCGCGGCGCCCGACAGCGCGCCCGACGTCGCCGTGTTCACGGCCGAAAGCACCGCCGCCGTCGTGAACGGATCCACGTCTGCCCTCCCCGGAGTCGCGATCCGCCCACGCTATCGGGAAGATCGCGCCGATGGACGGCTTCCGGCCGAGGGGAACGGGGCCGCGGCCGGCGTGGCGCCCAGGACGGGGCAGGGGCGCCACGCACGGTCCGGGGCGAGGGCCCCGGTCAGGCCATGGGGGGCGGAGTCACGACTTGTTGACGCAGGTGTTGCCGGACGCCGCGTTCAGCAGGCCGATGATGTCGATGCTGTTGCCGCACAGGTTGATCGGGACGTGCAGCGGCACCTGGATGACATTGCCCGAGACGATGCCCGGCGAGCCTGCGGCGACACCACGGGCCCCGGAGTCGGCGACGGCCCCTCCGGTGAAGCCCGCGAGCGCGGCGCCGACGGTGGCGGTCAGTACGACGGTTTTGGCGATTCGAGACATGCGGAGACACCTTTGCTCAGTCGTTCTGGGAGGCACCCGGCCGGTGACAGCCGGGGTGTGGCTCAACGCCTGATAGTCACAAAGGTTTCGTACATGGAGCGGACGGGTGACTCAGGACTTCACCCCTCCTAACCGCCCATTTGCGGCATTGGACCGGACGGCTGATCCGGTGTCCCCCACAGGGCCGGGGGGGGGGGGGGGGGCGCCCCCCCCTCCCCCCCCCCCCCCCCTCTCCCCCCCCCCCCCCCCCCCCCCCCCCCGGCACCGGGCTTCAGCCCTGCTCCGCCGCCATCCGCGCGGCGAAGGCGGCGAGCTCCTCGGACCAGCCCGTCGCCAGCCGCGAGGACGTGGCGATGCGGGTGGCCCGGTCGACCAGTTCGCGGATGTGGCGCTCGGCGATGCCGCGTTCCTCGCGCTCCAGGAGGATCTCCCGCAGCAGCTCGGCGTCCCAGTCGTACTCCGGGCCGCCGTCGAGGAAGCCGCGCAGCCGCCACGCGGCGTGCAGGGCCCGGGCGTAGGCGTCGTAGGTGACGTCGAGATCGGGGCGGCCGGCCAGGGCACCGCCCAGGCGCAGCGGGTGCCGCACGGCGTACCAGCCGGCGGTGCAGCCCCGGTCGCACCCCGCTATGCACCGCCCCGGCCACGGGTCGTCGAGATACTCGGCGGCCATCGCCTCGTGGGCATAGGTGCCGACCACCCGCTCCAGGCGCAGCTCGTCCCAGGTCCGCCAGGCGGCGACGGGCAGCCGGGCCGCGAGCCGGTCGGCGAGGGTGAGGGAGAGGTCGCCCGCGAGGTTCGCGGTGGACTCGCCGAAGCGCCCGGCGTCGCCCGCCCAGCCGTTGCGCTCGTGCTCGGCGGCGCGGCTGACGTGGAGGGTGGGGATGCCACGGCGCAGAGCGGCGTTGTCGCGGACGTCGCTGCGGATGAGGGTGCAGGTGTCGAGGAGTTCGAGGGCGGCCGCGGCGTCGACCGCCTCGGCGGAGTCGGGGCCCTCGGGGTCGCCGCCCGCCGCGAGATAGCCGGTGAGCAGGATGACCGGGCGCACCCGGTCGATGCCCACCGCGACGAGCTCGGCGAGGGACTCGATCAGCCCGGCGCCCCGGGTGTCGGCGGTGCGCCAGCGCCGGTGTTCGTCGTTGAGGAGGCCGCGCAGGCGCTCCTCCACGCGGTCGAGCATGCCCGCGCGCTGGAGTTGGGGGGCCACCTCCTGGGGCGCCGGCGAGCGCGGCAACCTTGGTTGCGCTGTCATCGTGTGCCTCCCTGGATCGGCTCCGGCCTGCGACCGGCCGGGCCGGCGGGTGCTCCGCCGCGTCGGCGGAGCCTGACCGGCCAGAAGGCTTCCCAGCGCAGCGCGCCGGAAGCGGTGGTTTCCTGCCATACCGGATCGAGCCACGCGCTCGCCGCCCGCCGCGGAATCAGGGGATCCGGGGGCCCGGAGCACACGGCCGGTCGGCCGAACGAGGGTCTGCGCGCATGGCTCATATTGGGCTGTTGCGCGAGCGCCCCCGGATCGGCGGGGGCGTCCGGCGGGCGCCGGATCCCGACAGGCCGTCTGTACAGCGCGCCCGCGGCGCGGCTACAAACGGGAGCCCGGGACGGGCGAGCGGGAGGCGACGATGCGCAGGATCGCGATTGTCGGCGCGGGCCAGGGAGGGCTGCACCTGGCCCTCGGGCTGGTCGCCGGCCGGGACCACGAGGTGACCGTGTACGCGGCGCGGACCGCGGGCGAGGTCCGGTCCGGCCCGATCCTGTCCACACAGCTGATGTACGGTCCCGCCCTCGCCCTGGAGCGCGCGGCGGGCCTGCACCTGTGGGAGGCGGAGACCCCGCGGCTGGGCTCGCTGCGCGTCACCACCGCGGACGGCGACCTCACCGGGCCGTTCGACGAGCCCGCGCAGTGCGTCGACCAGCGCGTGAAGACGGCGCGCTGGCTGGAGCTGTTCGAGGAGCGGGGCGGCCGGGTCGAGTACGGCACGGTGGAGCCGGAGGGGTTGGAGCGGATCGCCGGGGCGCACGACCTGACGCTCGTCGCGACCGGCCGCGGCCCGCTGTCGGAGCTCTTCGGCCGGGACGAGCGGCACAGCCCGTACGACCGCCCCCAGCGCACCCTGGCCGCCGTCTATGTGCGCGGTCTGCGGACCGGTCCGGACGCCGCCTGGCCGCAGTTGCGGTGCAGTCCGGTGGAGGGCGCCGGGGAGTTCCTCGCCATGGAGGGCACGGCGGCGGGCGGGCCGTGCGGGATGCTGCTGTGGGAGGCCGTGCCCGGCGGGCCCTTCGACCGCTGGCAGGACCGGCCGGGCCCGGACGCCGTGGTCGAGCGGACGCTCGGCCTGCTGCGGGACCACATGCCCTGGGAGTACGAGCTGTGCGCGGCCATGGAGCCGACGGACGCGGGCGCCGCGCTCACCGGCGCCGTCACCCCGGTGGTCCGGCACCCGGTGGCGAGGGTCGGCGACGACCGTCACGTCCTCGGCATGGCCGACGCGGTCGTCGTCAACGATCCCCTGACCGGCCAGGGCGCCAACTCCGCGGCCCGCTGCGCCGACACCTACCTCCGGGCGATCCTCGCCCACGGTGACAAGCCCTTCGACCGGACGTGGATGCTGCGGACGTTCGCGGCGTTCTGGGAACACGCCCGGCACACGGTGGCCCTCACCCATCTGCTGCTGCCGTCCCCGCCGCCGCACGTGCGCCGGGTGCTGGCCGCGGCGCGCGAGTATCCGGAGGTCGCCCGCCGCTATGCCAACGGCTACGCCGACCCGGCCGGTTTCCGGGACTGGCTGCTGGACGCGGACCGCGCCGACGCCTATCTCGCCGCGGTGACCGGCCGGCCGGTGGCGGACGCCTGAGCGGTGCCGGGGCGGTGACGGTAGCCTGGTTCCCGGTGGCGGCCGTCGGCCGGCACGCGGCGGTGGGGCCCGCCGTACCCCAACCGCGGCACAGGCGCCGCCAACGGTCCCTACTTGCTGGCACTCTGCGAGTAGGAGGCTGATCATGAGCTCGTCACGAGCCGTCACGGACTCTCCCCCGGTGGCCACCGCGTCCCCCGGGCACCCGGCCGCGCGCGGGCAGTGGCCGATCGTCTGCGCCGTGTCGCTGGGCGGCGGCGTCGGCGCGGCCGCCCGCTACGGCGCGGGGCTGCTGTGGCCGACCGCGCAGGGCGCGTTCCCCTGGACCACGTTCCTGATCAACATCGTCGGCTGCGCCCTGATCGGCGTGCTGCTCGTGGTGATCGCCGACCTCGCCACGCCGCACCGGCTGCTGCGGCCCTTCCTCGGCACGGGGGTGCTGGGCGGCTTCACCACGTTCTCCACGTACACCGTGGACATCCGGAACCTGGTGAACGGCGGCCACGTGGCGACCGCCCTCGCCTATCTCGCGGGCACCCTGCTCGCCGCGATGGCGGCGGTGTGGGCCGCGGCCGGCCTCACCCGGATGTTCCTGCGCGGGAGGGCCCGATGAGGCTCCACGGCAACGCGCTGCGGCTGACGGTCGTCATCGGTGAGTCCGACACCTGGCACCACCGGCCGCTGTACTCCGAGATCGTGCACCGCGCCCGCGCCGCCGGGCTGGCGGGCGCGAGCGTCTTCCGGGGCATCGAGGGCTTCGGCGCGTCCTCCGTCGTCCACACGTCACGGCTGCTGTCCCTGAGCGAGGACCTGCCGGTGTCCGTGGTGATCGTCGACTCCGAGGAGCGCGTACGGGCCTTCGTGCCCGAGCTGGACGAACTGATCGGCGGAGGGCTCGTGTTGCTCGACGAGGTGGAGGTCGTGCGCTACACCGGCCGCGGCGGGGAGCCGGGGGCCGCCGGGTGAACTGGCTGCTCGTCGTCGCCGGGGCCATGGCCGGCGCCCCCCTGCGCTATCTCACGGACCGCGCCGTGCAGTCCCGCCACGACTCGGTCTTCCCCTGGGGCACGTTCACCGTCAACGTCGTGGGCTGCCTGATCCTCGGCACCCTGACCGGCGCGGCGGTCCCCGCCCGCCTGTGGCTCCTGCTCGGCACGGGGCTGTGCGGTGCGCTCACGACGTACTCGACGTTCTCCTACGAGACGCTGCGGCTGTCGGAGGAGGGGGCTTCGGTCTACGCGGTGGCGAACGCGGGGGCGAGCGTGGTGTGCGGGCTGGGGGCGGCGTGGGTGGGGGTGGCGTTGGGGGGTTGGCTGAGCGGTTGACCCCTCGGGGCTACGCGCTCCGGGTCCCCGCGCCTGCGGCGGGCTTTTTCCCCTACCCGCCCCTTCCCGAAACTGGGGGCAAGCCCCCAGACCCCCAGCAACACGCTTCGCGCGTTGTCCTCAAACTCCCCCAGCTAACGCTGGGAGGTGCCCCCAACGGGCTGGATACGCGGACCGTAGCCCGCACTCCTACCCCGCCGCCCCACCCAAGTGCTCCAGCAAAACCCCCCGGAGCTCGCGCGCGGCCCGCGGCGGGGCAACATCCTTGCGGTGGGCCACCGCGATCGTCCGCCGCATCCGCGTCCCCTCGAAGGGAGTGACCCTCAGCCCCGAGCGGGCGGCGACCATGCCGGGGACCACCGCGAGACCGAGGCCCGCGCGGACGAAGCCGAGGACCGCGTCCATCTCGCCGCCCTCGACGGTGAAGGACGGTTCGAAACCGGCCGCCCGGCACGCCGCCGTGGTGATCTCCCGGAGGTCGTAGCCACGCCGGAACATCACCATGGGCCGGTCGGCGAGCTCGGCGACCCGGATGGCGCGGCGCCGGGTCGGCGGGGGCGCCGAGGGGGCGGTGACGACGACGAGGTCCTCGCGCAGGAGCTCGGTGGTGGCCAGGGCGGGGCCGCCGACGGGCAGCGGGGTGATGATCAGCGCGAGGTCGAGCTCACCGGCGGCGAGGGTGCGGACGAGGTCCTGGGAGCCGCCCTCGTCCACCACGAGCTCGATGCCGGGGTAGCGCGCGTGGTAGGCGTGCAGCACGTCGGGGACCAGGCTCGCGCAGAGGCTGGGCGGCGCCCCGAGCCGCACCCGGCCGCGCCGCAGCTGGACGACCTCCTGGACCTCGCGGCGCGCCATCTCGGTGTCCGCGAGGATCTGCCGGGCCAGCGGCAGCAGCACCTCGCCCGCGTCGGTGAGCGTGATGTTGCCCCGGGCCCGGTGGAAGAGCTCGGCCCCCAGCTCGCGTTCGAGGGCGCGGATCTGCTGGGAGAGCGACGGCTGGGCGACGTGCAGCGCGTCCGCCGCCCGCGTGAAGTGGCGGATCTCGGCGAGCGTGGTGAAGTAGCGGAGCTGCTGGAACTGCACCCGCGCATCGTATATAGCCGGAACCTATCGGGACAGGCTCCGGCATCGACGGTCCCTGTCGCGTCAGCGGGCCCCGAACACCTGCGTCCACCGCGGCCCGCCCGGCGCGTGGTTGACGCCGACGCCGATCTCCTTGAAGGAGCAGTTGAGGATGTTCCGCCGGTGCCCGTCGCTGTGCATCCAGGAGTCCATGACGGCGGCGGGGTCCTGCTGCCCGTAGGCGATGTTCTCGCCGTATGTGCTCCAGTGGTACCCGGCGGCGGTGATGCGGTCGCCGGGGCCGGCGCCGTCGGGGTTGGTGTGGTCGAAGAAGGTGCGGGCGGCCATGTCGTCGGAGTGGCCCTGCGCGGCCCGGTCCAGGGTGCCGTTCTCGGTGACGGGCGAGCAGCCGGCCTTCGCGCGCTCGGCGTTGACGAGGTCGGTGACCTGCTGCCCGAGCGAGCCGCCGCCGGAGCCGCCGGCCGGCTTGGGCGCCGGGGGTGCCTTCGGGGCGGGGCGGGCGGTGGTGGGGTCCGCCTTCCGCGGCTCGGGCGATTCACTGGTGGGGGTGCTCGCCGGGGCGGAGGCCGAGGCGGAGGCGGACGCGCTTGCCTTGGGTGAGGCGCTCGCGGAGGGCGACGGCGAGGCGCTCGGGGGCAGTGCGCCGGTGGAGGCGTCGAGCGCCTTCACCTGGGTGGGTATCTCGTCCCCGGCAGAGACCTGCCGGTCCGGGCGGTCCGTGGAGTCGGTGAAGAGACAGACACCGCCCAGCACCCCGCCCGCGACGACGGCCAGGACCGCCGCTCCGGCGGCGGCCCGCCTCGCGGTGCGGGGCCGGGAGGCGGCGCGGTGGCCGTGCGTACGGCTGCCGCCCGCGCGGCGGCGGGCGGCGCGGGAGGCGCCGGGCACGGAGGCGGTGGCCGGGGCCGCTGCCGCGGCCGGCTGCGTGTGGAGCACCGCCCCGCCGCTCCACCAGCCGAGCAGCGCGCCCGTCACCGGCACCAGGCCGAGGCCGACGAGCAGCCGCTCGGCGGGGACCAGCGCGGACCACGATCCCCCGCACGCCCCGCAGGCGCGCGCGTGCCGGGCGATGCGCTTGCGCCACAGCGCGGACGGGGCGCCGTCCCAGGGGGCGACGAGGTCGGCGAGCTCGCGGCAGCGCGGCGCGGCGCCCAGGGCGCGTACGACGCCGCGGGCGGTGTCCAGCTGCTCCTTGGTGCGCTGGACGCGGACGGCGGTGTGCGCGGGTGAGAGCTCCAGCGCGGCGGCGACCTCGGCGCGGGTCAGCTCGCCCGCCGCCTCCAGCCACCACAGGGACAGCACGGTCTGCTCGCCCTCGTCGAGCCAGCGGGTCGCCTCGGCGACCTCCCGGCGCTGGCCCGCGAGGCCCAGCCGCACGATGGTGAGGTCGACGAAGTCCGCGCGCGGGTCGGGGACTTCGGCGACCTCCTGCAGGCCACTGACGGGCGCCTCGGGGCGGGCCCGCCAGTGGCTGCGTATCTGATTGGTCGTGATGGCCACGAGCCAGGAGCGGAAACGGGCGGGGTCCCGGAGCTCGTCCAGGCCGTTGATGACCCGCAGCATCGTCTCCTGGACCACGTCGTCGACATCGGCGTGGCCGTTGAGGGCCCGTCCGACGATGTTGTAGACGAGCGGCAGGCAGGCGGCGACGAGTTCGTCCTGTGCCGCCTGGTCCCCGGCCCGCGCCGCCTCGACCACGGCCACGCTGTCACTGTTCACGCCGCGCCACCCCTTCTCGCTTTTCCGTTCGGTCCGACACATAGGAGACGTGGGGCGACGCGCGGGATAACAGAAAAGAGAGAGAAATTTTTTTACGCGAGGAACCGGCGGGGAGCTACGCGAGGAACTCGGCCACGATGCCGGGGGCGGCCGACTCCGCGAAGCCCGCCGCGTCCGCCGCCGCCATGTCACGGACGCGGTAGCCCTCCTCGCCCGCCGCGACGGCGGCCGTGAGCGTGACGACTCCGGCCCGGCGCGAGAACGGATTGTCCGTGAACGTCCAGGCCAGGACGGCCCGCCGGTCGAGCACGGCCGTCTGCCGCCCCAACGTGCCGGACCGCACGACCAGATGGCGCCCGCGCACGGCGTGCCCCAGCCCTCGGTAGGCACTGCGCGCGAGTGCGTACGCGACGGGGGCGGCGAGCAGGACGTAGCCGGCCGCGCAGCAGAGCAGTACGGGGGTGAGCAGCCACCCGAGCACGGCCAGTGCCACGGCCGGCGGCAGGACGTACCAGAGGAGGCCGCGCACGATTCGCCTGCGCAGGGCGGCGCGCGGGTGCGGGGTGAGCCCGGCGCCGCCGGTCGGCGCCTCGTCCTCGCCGAGCAGGCCGGCGCACACGCGCAGCGCCTCGGCACGGGGCGCGGGCGGCATGATGACGCTGCGCTTGCGGTTCTCCTCGCGGTCGCCGAGGCCGCCCGCCACGGCCCGCACGCTCGCCCCGCCGCCGGCCCGCAGCAGCAGGGGCTCGCAGAGGGTGACGCCGCGCAGGCGGGCGCGTTCGATGGAGACGGAGCGGGTCGTGAAGAGGCCGCGGCGGACGCGGAGGGTGTGCGAACCGTCCCATTCCAGGCGGTACTTCCACCAGTTCTCGGCGTACAGCACCACGGCGCCCACGACGCCGAACGCGGTCACGGCGAGCAGGGCCAGCGGCACGGTGATCCACAGGGCGCTGTTGCCGAATTCCTGGAAGGCGTGGCGCACGAAGCCGATGCGCCAGGGCTCGACGCCGATCCCGTCGAGCACCCGCCACACGGTGCCGCCCGCGACGAAGACCCCGCCGAACACCCAGAACGTCAGCGGCGCGTAGCGCAGCCAGCGGGGGTCGGCGACGGCGAGCACGGGGTCGTCGGCGTCGCGCGCCCCGGCGCGGGCGAGGAGCTCGGCGCGCAGCCGCTCGGCCTCCGGGCGGGCGAGCGCCTCCAGGGCCAGCCGCCCGCTCCGGCCGCCGGTGCCGGCGCGCAGCACGGCGAGGCCGAGGGCGCGCTGCACGAGGCTGGCGGTGACGTCGACCGTACGGATCCGGCTCAGCGGTATCGCGCGCAGGCTCTGGGTGAACAGGCCGGTCCGCAGCTCGAAGGAGTCCGCGGTGACGCGGAAGCGGGTGCGCCGCCAGGTGACGAGCCCGGCCGTGGTGAGCACGGCGAAGACGGCGCCGATGACGGCGAGGGTGATCCACGCGCGGGTGCCCGGCCGGCCGCCGGTGGCGAGCGCGGTGAGGGCGAGCGAGCCGAGCGGCGCGCCCATCCAGGTGCAGTGCAGGACGAGCGTACGGGCGTCGAGGGTGCGCCAGCCGGGGGCGGTCACGCGGCGTCCCCCGGTATCAGGCGCGCCGCGTCCGTGATGCGCTCGGCCAGGTGCCGGGCGTCGGCGTCGGACAGCCCGGCGATCTTCACGTCGCCGGCCGTGGAGGCGGTGGTGACGGTGACCGTGGCGAGCCCGAACGACCGTTGCAGGGGCCCGCGTACGGTGTCGACAGTCTGCACCCGCGACAGCGGGGCGATCCGCCGCTGCTGCCACAGCCAGCCGCGGGCGGCGTAGACCGCGTGCTCCCCCAGCTCCCAGGCGTGGACGCGGTAGCGCAGCCGGGGCATCGCCAGGAGATAGCCGGCGGCGGGCAGCACGAGCACGCCGGTCACGAGCGGCGCGAGCCACGGCAGGGCGCCGGGGAAGAAGAGCAGGGACAGCACGAGCAGCGCGAGGGCGACGAGCAGCAGCGGCCCGCTGACGGTGAGCAGCGCCTGCGCGGCCCACCAGCGCCGGGCCCGCGGATCGACGCCGTGCCGCGGCGGCCTGAGCCTGACCTGTGGATGGTGCCGGTGTGCGGCCATCGCTGTGCCCCCGATTCTTTCCAAGTCAGTCGTACTGGCAAGCGCTAAGCTATAGCAATACAACCGACCCGTGAAAATGAGAGGTGGCGGTCGTGCCCAAGCGCGTGGACCACGAGGAGCGCCGCAGGACCATCGCGGAGGCCCTCTGGCGGATCGCGTGCGAGCGCGGTCTCGACGGTGCGAGCCTGCGCGACGTCGCGGCGGAGGCGGGCATCTCGCTCGGGCAGTTGCAGCACTACTTCGCGAGCAAGGACGAGATGCTCGTCTTCGCCCTCGGCCACATCAGCGAGCTCGCGACGCGGCGGGTGACCGAGCGGCTGCGGGCGCTGCCCGCGGCGCCCGCGCCGCGCGAGGTGCTGCGGGAGACGGTCGCGGAGATCCTGCCCCTGGACGAGGCGAGCCGCACGGGCAACCTGGTGCAGATCGCCTACTTCGTCCGCGCCCTCCACGACGAACGACTCCGCGCCCACGCCAAGGAGGGCGTCCCGGCGCTCCGGGCCTTCTTCGCCGGCCAGGTGCGCGAGGGCATGACCCGGGGCGAGATCGCCGCGGACCGCGACCCGGACGCCGAGGCGATGCTCCTGATCGCCCTGGCGGACGGCCTCACCAACCACACCCTCCTGGACATCTGCTCCCCAAAGGAGGCGCTGCGGCTGCTCGACGCGCATCTGGAGCGGCTGTTCACGCGGTAGCGGCACGGGTTGGCGCCCCGGCCTCCCCTCAGGGCCTTCGCGTCGCCCTGTTGCGGCCGCCCGGGCCCGGGGAGAGGGCTTCGGCGAGGTCGTCCAGGGCGTCCATGAGGAGGTCCGCGCCGCGGACGGCGACGCCCTCGTCGCCGACCTCCGCCTGCCAGGCGGTGAGGGCGGCGCGGGGGCCCGTCCAGTCGAGGTGGCCGCGTTCGCGTACGGCCGTGGCGGCGGCGGGGAGGGCCTCCTGGAGGGCGGCGGCGAAGGCTTCGGCGCCCTTGGAGGGTTCGGCGTCGCGGTCGGGGAGGTGAGCCTCCATCAGCATCGTGGCCCGGCCCATGGTGGCGAGCGCCGCGTCCGCCGCGCGCTCCTTGGTGCGGGACAGGCCCCGGTGGCGCACGGGCTCGGTCAGGGCGCGGGCCGCCGCCTCGTCCCACGCCGTGCGGGCCGAGCGCGAGGCCAGCAGCGCCTCGCGCACCCGGCGCGGGCGGCGCTCGGCCGGGCTGCCGAACGCCTTGAGCACGGCCAGGCTGTAGCGGCCGTTGGCGGTCAGCCAGTCGGCGAGGCGGTCGCGCAGCCGGGGCGTCTCCCAGGTGGGGAAGAGCGCGTAGGCGGCCATCGCGAGCAGCCCGCCGAGCAGGGTGAGGGCCACCCGCGCCTGGACGGTCTGCGACCAGCTCCCGCCCGCGATGCCCAGGAGGAAGACGACGTAGGCGGCGATGCACGCCGACGCCACGCTGTAGCCGGTGCGCATCAGCAGATACATCAGGCCGATGCACAGCACGGCGAGCCCGGCGTTCACCCACTCCCCCGGGTGGGCCACGGCGACCAGCGCGCCGGCGAGCAGGACGCCGACGACGGTCCCCGCGAAGCGGGCGACGCCCCGGGAGTAGGTCTGGCCGAAGTCCGGCCGCATCACCATCACCGAGGTCATCGGCGCCCAGTAGCCGTGCCCGAGCGGCAGCGCGGTGCCCAGCACATAGCCGGCCAGCACGACCACCGCCGTGCGGACCGCGTGCCGGCCGACCGGCGACGACCAGCGCGCCTCGCGGCGCACGGCGCTCAGCACGAGCGGCGCGAGGCGGGGCACGGAGGGCCGCGGCAGGTGCCGGTGCTCCTGCCCGGCCCGCGCCCGCGGGGGCTCCGTGCGGACCGGCTCGTCGGTGGCGTCGACGGCGTCGCCGAGCAGCGCGATCAGGCGGTACGCCGACCGCCGGGCCGGCCCCTTGAGCATCGGCCCCGACGCGGGCACCTCCAGCACCGCCATCGCCTCGGCCGGCAGCCGCACCGGCCTGCCCCAGCGGATGGCGCGGGCGACGGCGTCCAGGACCGCCCCGGCGGCGGCCAGCAGGTCGCGGGCCCGGTCGCGCTCGGGCCCCTCCGCGGGGGCGCCCAGCACGGGGTCGGCGAGCGAGGCGAGCACGGGCCGGATGCTCTCGGCCACACCGCGCGGCCCGCCGAGCTGGCGCGGCCGGTTCCGGGCCTGACGCGGGGTCAGCTCGGCGGCCTCGCGCGCGTCCATCAGCGGCTGCGGGTCGAAGCGGGCCATGGGGTCGTGGCGGAGTCTGCGCGCGTAGTCCGCCTCGGCGGCCAGCGCGTCCGCGAGCGCGTCCCGCTGGTCGCCCCAGGGGCGGATGGGCAGCAGCACGATCAGCGCGGCCTGCACCAGACCGCCGAAGGCGATGAGCCCGGCGTGCTCCAGGGCGCCGAGCAGCGACGTGGGCAGGGTGACCGTGACCAGCATGACCGCGATGGTCTGCGTCGCGACCAGCCCGGACACCGGCCCGGCCGCCCAGGCCATGCCGGCGCACAGGGTCCACACCGTCAGCAGCGTGGCGAACAGCACGTGGTCGGCGGCCGCGGCGTACCCCAGGAATGTGCTGATCCCCAGGCCCACCGCCACCGCGAGGGCCAGCACGGGCCGCGGCCGCCAGCTCCGCTGGAACGTCGCCAGGCCCGAGGCGAACGCCCCGAAGGCGGAGGACACGGCGAGGGTAGGGTTCCCCAGCCACAGCATCAGCCCGATGACGATCGCGACACCCGCGGCGCCGCGCACGGCGACAAGCGGCGTGAGCTTGGTGCGCTCCACGGTCAGCCCGGCCCGTGCGGTCTCTCTCAGGGCACTCGACCAGGTCATACCCCGAGCTTACGATCATGCCCGGACGAACCGGGGGTGGCCCCCGGACCGGCGGCGCCGCGCGCCGTCACGGGCGCGCGGCGCGCGGGGGCCCGCTACTTGTGGCTCGGGAAGCCCAGGTCGACCCCGCCCTCCGACGGGTCGGGCCAGCGGGTCGTCACCACCTTGCCGCGGGTGTAGAACCGCACGCCGTCGTTGCCGTAGATGTGCAGGTCCCCGAAGAGGGAGTCCTTCCAGCCGCCGAAGGAGTGGTAGCCCACCGGCACCGGGATCGGCACGTTCACGCCGACCATCCCCGCGTGGACCTCCAGCTGGAAGCGGCGCGCCGCCCCGCCGTCCCTGGTGAAGATGGCGGTGCCGTTGCCCCAGGGCGAGCTGTTGATCAGGGCCAGCCCGTCCTCGTAGGTGTCGGCGCGCAGCACGCACAGCACCGGACCGAAGATCTCGTCGCGGTAGGCGTCCATGTCCGTGCCGACGTGGTCGAGGAGGGACAGGCCGATCCAGTGGCCCTTCTCGTGGCCCTCCACGGTGAAGCCCGTGCCGTCCAGCACGACCCGCGCGCCCTGCCCCGCGGCGCCCTCCACATAGGAGGCGACCTTGTCGCGGTGGGCCTTGGTGATGAGGGGGCCCATCTCGGACGCGGGGTCGTCGCCCGGGCCGATCTTGATCTTCGCGGCGCGGTCGACGATCTTCTGTACGAGCTCGTCGCCGGTGGCGCCGACCGCCACGACGGCGGAGATGGCCATGCAGCGCTCGCCCGCGGAGCCGTACGCGGCGGAGACCGCGGCGTCGGCGGCGGCGTCGAGGTCGGCGTCGGGCAGCACCAGCATGTGGTTCTTCGCGCCGCCGAGCGCCTGGACGCGCTTGCCGTGGGCGGTCGCCACGGAGTGGATGTGCCGGGCGACCGGGGTCGAGCCGACGAAGGAGACGGCCGCGATGTCGGGGTGCTCCAGGAGGCGGTCGACGGCCACCTTGTCGCCGTTGACCACATTGAGGACACCGGCGGGCAGGCCCGCCTCCGCAGCCAGCTCCGCGAGCAGGAAGGCGGCCGAGGGGTCCTTCTCGCTCGGCTTGAGCACGAACGTGTTCCCGCAGGCGATGGCCAGGGGGAACATCCACATCGGCACCATGGCCGGGAAGTTGAAGGGCGTGATGCCCGCGACGACGCCGAGCGGCTGCCGGATCGAGGCGACGTCGACGCCGCTGGACACCTGGGACGACAGCTCGCCCTTGAGCTGTGTGGTGATCCCGCAGGCCAGCTCGACGATCTCCAGGCCGCGGGCGACCTCGCCGAGCGCGTCGGAGTGGACCTTGCCGTGCTCGGCGGTGATCAGCCGGGCGAGCTCCTCGCGGTGGCTGTCCAGGAGCGCGCGGTAGCGGAAGAGGACGGCGGTGCGGGCGGCGAGCGAGGAGGTGGCCCAGGAGCGGGACGCCTCCTTCGCGGCGGCCACGGCGGCGTCGACCTCCTCGACGGAGGCGAAGGCGACGCGCGTCGTCCGCTCCCCGGTCGCGGGGTCGGTGACCGGCCCGAACGTGCCGGAGGCGCCCTCGACGGCCTTGCCGCCGATCCAGTGGTGCACGGTCTTCATCTTCGGGAGCCCTTCTGGCGGGTGGCTGCGATGGCTTGGCTGCGATGACGTGGCGGTCGGGAACGGCGGGGCGGCGCCTCAGAGATGACGGCGCCGGGCGGCCGCCTGCCGCTCGTACTCCTGACGGGCCCTGACCGCCGCGGGACGGGTCGCGGTCTCGGCGACAGGCACATCCCACCACGCCTGGGCAGGGGGCGCGCCCGGCACTGTGTCGGCCGTTTCGGTCTCCACATAGACACATGTGGGGACGGTCGCGGCGCGCGCCCGGGCCAGCGCGTCGGCCAGCTCGCGGACCGTCCGGGCGCGCAGCACGGACATCCCCAGGGAGGCGGCGTTGGCGGCGAGGTCGACGGGCAGCGGGTCGCCGGTGTACGTGCCGTCGGGGGCCCGGAAGCGGTAGGCCGTGCCGAACCGCTCGGCGCCGACGGCCTCCGAGAGCCCGCCGATGGAGGCGTAGCCGTGGTTCTGGAGCAGCACGACCTTGATCGCGATCCCCTCCTGCACGGCCGTGACCAGCTCGGTCGGCATCATCAGATACGTGCCGTCGCCGACGAGCGCCCACACCGGGCGGTCGGGGCTCGCCATCCGGACGCCGATCGCGGCGGGGATCTCGTAGCCCATGCAGGAGTAGCCGTATTCGAGGTGGTAGTCGCGGCGGCCGCGGGCGCGCCAGAGCTTGTGGAGGTCGCCGGGGAGCGAGCCGGCGGCGTTCACGATCACGTCCGCCGGGGTCACGAGGCGGTCGAGCGCGCCGAGCACCTGGGCCTGGGTGGGGCGGGCGTCGCCGTCGGGGGCGGCGAAGGCGCGGGTGACGGCCTCGTCCCAGGCGGCCTTCCCCCGGGCGTACTCCCGCGCGTACTCCTCGGGCACGCGGTGGCCCGGCAGGGCCCGGGCCAGTGCCGTGAGGCCGGCCCGCGCGTCGCCGACCAGGGGCAGCCCGGCGAGCTTGTGGGCGTCGAAGGAGGCGATGTTGAGGTTGACGAAGCGCACCCCTGGCGCGGCGAAGAGGGTCGAGGAGGCCGTGGTGAAGTCGCTGTAGCGGGTGCCGACGCCGATCACGAGATCGGCGGTGCGGGCGAGGCCGTCGGCGACGGCGGTGCCGGTGTGGCCGAGCCCGCCGACGTCGCAGGGGTGGCCGTGGGCCAGCGCGCCCTTGCCCGCCTGGGTGCAGGCGACGGGGATGCCGGTGGCGTCCGCGAAGGAGGCGAGCGCGTCGTACGCCTCGCTGTGCGCGACGCCGCCGCCGGCGATCAGCAGCGGGCGGCGGGCCGCCCGTACGGCCTCGGCGGCCTCGGCGAGGGCCTCGGCGTCGGGCACGGGACGGCGCACGCGCCAGACGCGGTCGGCGAAGAACGCCTCCGGCCAGTCGTACGCCTCGGTCTGCACGTCCTGCGGCAGGGCGAGGGTGACGGCACCGGTCTCGACGGGGTCGGCGAGCACCCGCGCGGCCTCCAGGGCGGCGGGGATCAGCGCCTCGGGGCGGGTGACGCGGTCGAAGTGGCGCGAGACGGGCCGCAGGCAGTCGTTGACGGAGATGTCACCGGCGCCGGGGTGTTCGAGCTGCTGGAGCACGGGGTCGGCGGGCCGGGTCGCGAAGGTGTCGCCGGGGAGCAGGAGGACGGGGATGTGGTTGATCGTGGCGAGGGCGGCGCCGGTGACGAGGTTGGTGGCGCCGGGGCCGATCGAGGTGGTGACGGCGTGGGCGGAGAGCCGGTCGCGGTGCCGGGCGTAGCCGACGGCGGCGTGCACCATGGCCTGTTCGTTGCGGCCCTGGTGGTAGGGCATGGCGTCCCCGGACTCCAGCAGCGCCTGGCCGATCCCGGCGACGTTGCCGTGGCCGAAGATGCCCCAGCAGGCGGCGATCAGCCGCTGCCGGGTGCCGTCGCGCTCGGTGTACTGGTGGGCGAGGAACTCCACCAGGGCCTGGGCGACGGTCAGCCGCCGGGTGGGTGCGGTCATCGGTCCTCTCCTGCGGTGTACAGCGGCAGCCTGGGGTCGACGGGCCGGCCGGGCCAGGTGGACCGGATCCAGGCGTGGTCGGGGTGGTCGCGGATGAGCCACTCCCGCTCGGGGGCGGGCCCGGCCATGACGTTGAGGTAGTACATCGTGTGGCCGGGGGCGGCGATGGACGGGCCGTGCCAGCCGTCGGGGATCAGCACGGCGTCTCCGCCGCGGACCTCCGCGAGCACGTCCGTGCCGCCGGGCCGCGAGGGCGAGACGCGCTGATAGCCGAGCCCGGTGCCGCCCTCGATCTCGAAGTAGTAGATCTCCTCCAGCAGGGACTCCTCGCCGGGGTGGTGCTCGTCGTGCTTGTGCGGCGGATAGGAGGACCAGTTGCCGCCGGGGGTCAGCACCTCGACGGCGATGAGCCGGTCGCAGGCGAAGGCCCCGGCGGCGGCGAAGTTGTTGACCTGCCGCGAGCAGTTGCCGGTGCCGCGCAGCTCCACGGGGACGTCGGCGGCGGGGCCGTAGCGCGCGGTCAGCCGCCGCTCGCAGCGCGCCCCGGCGAGCGCGAACCGGCCGCCCGCGCCGGAGTGGAGCGTCACCCGCGCGTCTCTCGGCACGTACGCGAAGTCGCTCACCCCCTCGAACACGCTCTTCCTGCCGCGCAGTTCGAAGACCTGCCCGTCGGCCGTGACCGTGCACCCCCCGGCCAGCGGCAGCACGATCCACTCGCTGTCACCGGCCGTGAAGGTGTGCGTGGAGCCGGGCGAGAGGGCGAGGACGCGCAGCGAGGAGTGGCTCCACCCGGCCCGCTCGGGCCGGATGTCCAGGGCGTACGGACCGTCGGCGGCGCTGCCGGCCGGGAGGTGGTGAGTGGCGAAGGTCATGAGTTCTCGTCTCTCCTGACGCCGTGTGGGGACTCAAGCGTCACAGCAGTCCTACGGCCGTGTCGACGGCACCGGCCACGTCTCCGTCGGCCGGATAGAGCAGGGAGCGGCCGACGACGAGCCCCTGCACGGTGGGCAGCCGCAGGGCGGCCCGCCACTTCTCGTACGTGCCGTCGGCGACGTCGCCGCCCAGCAGCACGGTGGGCAGCGTCGTGGTCTCCAGCACCCGGGCCATGTCGGCGGGGTCGTCGGTGACGGGCACCTTGAGCCAGGTGTACGCGGAGGTCCCGCCGAGCCCCGAGGCGACGGCGATGGAGGTGGTGACGGCCTCGGCGCTCAGGTCGTTGTGCACCCGCCCGGCCACCCGCCGGGAGAGGAACGGCTCGACGAAGACCGGCAGCCGGCGCGCGGCCATCTCGTCGATGACGCGGGCCGCGGAGTGCAGTGTCCGCAGCGAGCCGGGGTCCTCGTGGTCGATGCGCAGCAGGAGCTTGCCCGCGTCGAAGCCGAGCCCGGCCAGGTCCTCGGGGCGGTGGCCGGTGAACCGGTCGTCCATCTCGAACGCGGCGCCCGCGAGCCCGCCGCGGTTCATGGACCCGATGACGACCTTGCCCTCCAGCGCGCCGAGCAGCAGCAGGTCGTCGAGCACGTCGGCGGAACCGAGCACTCCGTCGACGCCGGGCCGCGACAGCGCGAGGCACAGCCGCTCCAGCAGCCCGGCCCTGTCCGCCATGGCGAACGGCCGCCCGCCGACGGCGAGGGCGCCGCGGGCGGGGTGATCGGCGGCGATGATCATCAGCCGGCCGGTGTCACCGACGAGCGGCCGCCGCGCTCTTCGCCGCGCGGCTTCGGCGATGGCTTCGGGGTGCCGGCTTCTTGTTCTGGCGAGGTCGGCGATGTCGATTCTCACGGTGGCCTCTGGTTGGGGCGGGTGGTTTTTTTGGGGGGTGCGGGTCGCTGGCGCCTGCGGCGGGCTCTTTCCCCAGCCCCGCCCCTTCCCGGCTGCATCTGATGTGCGGCTCCGCCGCGTGGGGGGCGCGTGCCCCAGACCCCCGGCCGCGGGTTTCGTTGCCGCCTGCGGCGGGAGCGCCCTGCGGGCGCGTCCTCAAACTCCCCCAGCTACCTCCCCCAGACTCCGTCCGGGGGTGCCCCCAGAGGTGCCCCCACGGGCTGGATTGTGCTGATGTGGGTGCGCCATTCAGCCCGTCCGGCGATTGAGGACAACGCGCGAAGCGTGTTGCGGGGTCTGGGGCTCGCCCCCAGTTTCGGGAAGGGGCGGGACTGGGGAACAAAGCGCCGCAGGCGATAAAACAGCGCACCCCCTACCCACCCGATCCGCCGAGGAGCCCCTCGATCTCCGCAGGCACCGGCATCGCCGCCGAACACGACAGCCGCGAAGCCACAATCGCCCCGGCAGCGTTCGCGTACCGCAGGGCCGCCTCCAAGGAGCGCCCGGCCAGCAAGCCGTCACACAGCGCCCCTCCGAACGCGTCGCCCGCGCCCAGGCCGTTGAGGACCTCGATCTCCACCGGCGGGACCTCGGCCGTCGTGCCGTCCCGGTGGACGGCGAGCACGCCCTTGGGGCCCTGTTTGACGACGGCCAGTTCGACGCCGGCGTCGAGGAGCGCCCAGGCCGCCGCGAGGGGTTCGCGTTCGCCGGTGGCGACCTCGCACTCGTCGGCGTTGCCGACGGCGACGGTGGCGTGGGCGAGGGCGGCCGCGTAGTACGGCCGGGCGGTGGCCATCGCGGCGGCGCCCGTACGCCCGCCGTCGCCGGAGGCGCCGCCCTCGCCGCCCCAGAAGAGCGGGCGCCAGTCGAGGTCGAAGACCGTGGTGCCCCGCTTGGCGCGGGCCGCCAGCGCGGCCAGGGTCGCGGAGCGGCTCGGCTCCTCGCACAGCCCCGTGCCCGTCACCCAGAAGATCCGGGCGGCGCGCACGGCGTCCAGGTCCAGCTCGGTGGTGTGGATGTCGAGGTCGGGGGCCTTGGGGCGGCGGTAGAAGTAGAGCGGGAAGTCGTCCGGCGGGAAGATCTCGCAGAAGGTCAGGGGCGTGGGGTGGGCCGGCACGGCCGTCACCCACCGGTCGTCCACACCGAAGTCGCGCAGCGCCCGGTGGACGTAGTCGCCGAAGGGGTCCGCGCCGGTGCGGCTGATCAGCGCGGTGCGGCGGCCGAGCCGGGCGGCGGCGACCGCGACATTGGCCGGCGACCCGCCGAGGAACTTCCCGAAGGTCTCGACCTCCGCCAACGGCACGCCGGGCTGGAGGGGATAGAGGTCCACCCCGACCCGGCCCATCGTGATCAGGTCGTACGGTCCCGTCTCGCTCATGGGGTCAGGTCTAGCCGGGGCCTCACGACCCTGTCAAGGAATTGTCCTTACATATTGACGTACCCGGGCCGGACTTGACGTGACGTCCGAATGTCCGGACGTAACCTTGACACCCCGTCCGCGCGGCGGGGAAGCTACGGAGGAGCCCCGCCCCTCGTCCGAGGCGACCCGAGGAGAGCCGCAGATGCCCCCCAGCCCCGCTCCGTCGCCCGCGCCCCGCGTCCGGGTGGGTTCCGCCCCGGACTCCTGGGGCGTGTGGTTCGCCGACGACCCGGTCCAGGTCCCCTGGCAGCGCTTTCTGGACGAGGTCGCCGACGCGGGCTACGCCTGGATCGAGCTCGGGCCGTACGGCTATCTCCCCACCGACCCCGCCCGGCTGCGCGAGGAGACCGGCCGGCGCGGCCTCTCCGTCTCCGCGGGCACCGTCTTCACCGCCCTCCACCGCGGCCCCGCCGTCTGGGACGCGACGTGGGAGCAGGTGGCCGCCGTCGCCGGGCTGGCGCGGGCGACGGGCGCGCGGCACCTGGTCGTCATCCCGGCCTTCTGGCGCGACGACCGCACCGCCGAGGCCATCGAGAGCCCCGAGCTGACGGCCGAGCAGTGGCGCCATCTGACCACGGGCACGGAGCGGCTGGCCCGCGAGGTCCGCGAGCGCTTCGGCCTGGAGATCGTCGTCCACCCGCACGCCGACACCCACATCGACACCGAGGCGCACGTCGAGCGCTTCCTCGACGCGACGGACCCCGCGCTGGTCAACCTGTGCCTGGACACCGGCCATTACGCGTACTGCGGCGGTGACAGCGTCAAGCTCATCGAGACCTACGGCGAGCGGATCGGCTATCTCCACCTCAAGCAGGTCGACCCGGCGGTGCTGGCGGACGTGGTCGCGAAGGGCACGCCGTTCGGGCCCGCCGTGCGGCAGGGCGTGATGTGCGAACCGCCGCTCGGCGTACCGGCGCTGGAGCCCGTGCTCGCGGCCGCCGCGAAGCTCGACGCCGATCTGTTCGCGATCGTGGAGCAGGACATGTACCCCTGCCCGCCCGACCGCCCGCTGCCCATCGCCCGGCGCACCCGGCGCTATCTGCGCGGCTGCGGCGTCTGACGGCGTCCCCGCCCGCGCTGAGACGCACAGAGACGCACGGAGACGCACGGAGACGAGGAGACACCCACCATGACGCAGCAAGGCACGCTCGGCGTCGCCGTCATCGGCACGGGGCGGATGGGCGCCGACCACGTCCGGCGGCTCGACGAGGTCATCAGCGGGGCGCGGGTCGCGGCGGTCGTCGACGTCGACGGCGACCGCGCGAAACGGGCCGCCGCGGGCATCGACGGCTGCGCGGCCTACACCGACACGGCCGCCGCCCTGTCCGACCCCGGCGTGGACGCCGTGCTCATCGCCTCCCCGGGCCCCGCGCACGAGGCCGCGCTGCTGGCGGCGTTCGCGCGCGACCTGCCCGTGCTCTGCGAGAAGCCGCTGACGCCGGACGCCGCGTCCGCGCTGCGCGTGGTGGAGGCCGAGGCCCGGCTCGGGCACCGGCGCGTCCAGGTGGGCTTCATGCGGCGGTACGACGCGGAGTATCTCCAGCTCAAGGCCCTGCTGGACGGCGGCGGGATCGGCCGCCCGCTGATGCTGCACTGCCGGCACCGCAACGTCACCACGCCGCCCGGCTTCACCGAGCAGATGATGATCAATGACTCGGTGGTCCACGAGATCGACGCCACCCGCTGGCTGCTCGGCCAGGAGATCGCCGCCGTCACCGTCCTCAAGCCGGCCCGCTCCGCCGCCGCGCCCGAGGGTCTGAGCGACCCTCAGCTCGTCCTCCTGGAGACCTCCGGCGGCGTCCTCGCGGACGTCGAGATCTTCGTCAACTGCGGCTTCGGCTACCAGGTCCAGTGCGAGGCCGTCGGTGAACGCGGCAGCGCGCGCATCGGCGAGACGTACGGCCCGCTCGTGCACACGGCGGGCCGCTGGGGCGGCGAGATCGCCCAGGACTTCGTGACCCGCTTCCGCTCCGCGTACGACGAGCAGGTGCAGCGCTGGGTGACGGCGACGCGGTCGGGCCGCGTGGAGGGCCCGTCGGCGTGGGACGGCTACGCGGCGGCGGCGGCCTGCGAAGCGGGCACCCGGTCGCAGGGGTCGGGCGCCCGCGAAGTGGTCTCCTTGGCGGGGCGGCCGGAGCTGTACGCCTGATGTCGGCGGGGGTGCGCGAGCCGGTTGCCGCCTGCGGCGGAAGCGGCCTGCGGCCGCGTCCTCAAACTCCCCCGGCCACCTCCCCCAGACTCCGTCCGGGGGTGCCCCCAGAGGTGCCCCCAACGGGCTGGATATCCAGCCCGTCCGGCGTTTGAGGACAACGCGGCGAAGCCGTGTTGCAGGGGGCTGGGGGCCAGCCCCCAGTTCGGGAAGGGGCGGGACCGGGGAAAAGAAAGGGGCACCCACCATGCGCATCGGACTCATCGGCGCAGGCCGCATCGGCTCGTTCCACGCCACCGCCCTCGCCGCCAACGACAACGTCGACGACCTCCTCATCACCGACACCGACCCACCCCGCGCCGCCGCACTCGCCACCCGCCTGAGCGCCCGCACCACCACCCCCGACACCCTCCTCCGCACCGCCGACGCCGTCGTCATCACCGCCCCCACCGCCACCCACGCGGAGCTGATCACGCGCGCCGCGGCAGCCGGTCTGCCCGCCTTCTGCGAGAAGCCCGTAGCGCTCGGCCTCCGCCGCACGCGGGAGGCGCTGCGCGCGGTCGAGGAGGCGGGCACCTTGTTGCAGCTGGGGTTCCAGCGGAGGTTCGACCCCGGGTTCCGGGCGGCGCGTGAGGCGGTGCGGGCGGGGCGGCTGGGGCGGGTGCACACCATCCGGGCCGTCACCTCCGACGCCGCTCCCCCGCCCGCGGACTTCCTGCCGCTGTCGGGGGGTCTGATCCGCGACTGCCTGGTCCACGACTTCGACACCGTGCGGTGGCTGACGGGGCGCGAGGTGACGGAGGTCTACGCGCGGGGTTCGGCCGGCGGCGCGGCGTTCTTCCGGGAGGCGGGCGACGTGGACACCGCGGCCGCCCTGCTCACCCTGGACGACGGCACGCTCGTCACCGCGACCGCCACCCGTTACAACGGCGCCGGCTACGACGTACGGATGGAGCTGTCCGGCGAGCGCGACCAGTGGGTGGCCGGGCTCGGCGAGCGTACGCCCACGACCTCGGCCGAGCCCGGCGGGCCCGGGGCGCCAAAGCGGCCCTGGGCGGACTTCCTGGAGCGGTTCGAGGCCGCCTACCGCGCCGAACTGGCTCATTTCCTGCGGGCCGCGCGCGGCGAGGCGGCCAATCCCTGCTCCGGCCGGGAGGGGCTGGCGGCGCTGCTCGTCGCCGAGGCGTGCGAGGTGTCGCGGCGGGAGAACCGTCCCGTGCGGGTGGACCCCCTGGGCCTGTGAGCGCCCTCCGCCGGGGCCCTGTGGCCGGTTGGCCCGTCATCCTCCCGTTACGACCGTCACGCTTTCGCAGAGCTTCGGTCACAGAGGGCCAACAACCCCTCGTCGTCCGTCACTCGGGGTCGTTCACCGGGCACAGGCTCAGTGATCAAGAAGGCCGCGTCACGGCTTCCCCGACGGACCCCCCTCCGTCGCCGCGGCGCAGCGGAGAGGCGCGAGAGATGACCGACCGTCGACTCTGGTCCTACAAAGAGATCGCGGCACACATCGGCGTACAGACCGACACCGTCCGGACCTACCGCAAGCACGGCATGCTGCCCACGCCGGATCTCGTCGAGGGCGGCAAGCCCTACTGGTTCGCGGACACCATCCGCGACTGGGTGGCCGCCCGCCCCGGCAACCGTTCCCGGCGCACGGCCGAGGACTGACCGGGAATCGCCCTCACAGGGGCCCCGGGCCGGACTTCCGGCCCGGGGCCCCTGGCCGTGCGCGCCCCCGCGGGACCGGTGGAACACCCGCCCGGGAATACCCCCAGGGGGTAAGCTGTTGCCGCTGTTGTCCGACGACGCACGACCTCACCGAGGGGAACCACCATGAGCGACTCCACCACCGTCTACCAGGTGACCGGCATGACCTGCGGCCACTGCGAGTCCGCGGTCACCGAGGAGATCTCCGCACTCGCCGGGGTCACCTCGGTGAAGGCCGTCGCCGCGACCGGCCAGGTCACCGTGACCGCCACCGCGCCGCTGGACGACGAGGCGGTCCGCGCCGCCGTCGACGAGGCCGGCTACGAGCTCACCGGCCGCGCCTGACCGCCAGGACCCCGCGATGAACAGCACGGCCCCCACCCCGAAGGCACCCGCTCCCGCCGAGGTCGAACTCGCCATCGGCGGGATGACGTGCGCGTCGTGCGCCGCCCGCGTGGAGCGCAAGCTCAACCGGATGGACGGCGTCCGGGCCTCCGTCAACTTCGCCACACAGAAGGCGCGCGTCGCCCTCGGCGCGGGGGTCGCGGTGGCGGACGTCATCGCCACGGTGGAGCGGACGGGCTATACGGCCGAGCCGCCGCGGGCGCCCGGGCCCGCGGCGGATGCCGGCGAGGCCGACGGCGGCGGGGAGGCGGGGGCGCTCCGGCGGCGGCTGACCGTCTCCGCCGTGCTGTCCGCGCCGGTCGTGCTGCTGTCGATGGTCCCGTCGCTCCAGTTCGACAACTGGCAGTGGCTGTCCCTGACGCTCGCCGCGCCGGTCGTGGTCTGGGGCGCGTTCCCCTTCCACCGGGCCGCGTGGACCAACGCCCGGCACGGCGCGGCGAGCATGGACACCCTGGTCTCGATCGGCACGCTGGCCGCTTTCGGCTGGTCGCTGTGGGCGCTGTTCCTCGGCACGGCCGGGATGCCGCACATGCGGCACGCCTTCTCGCTGACCGTGTCCCGGACGGACGGGTCGTCGGCGATCTATCTGGAGGCGGCGGCCGGGGTGACGACGTTCCTCCTGGCCGGGCGCTGGCTGGAGGCGCGGTCCAAGCGGAAGGCGGGGGCCGCGCTGCGGGCGCTGCTGGAGCTGGGCGCCAAGGACGTGGCCGTGCTGCGGGGCGGGCGCGAGGAGCGGATCCCGGTGTCCCGGCTGGCGGTCGGCGACCGCTTCGTCGTACGGCCCGGGGAGAAGATCGCGACGGACGGCACAGTCGTCGAGGGCGCGTCCGCGGTGGACGCTTCGATGCTGACCGGGGAGTCGCTGCCGGTGGACGTGGCCGTGGGCGACACGGTGGCGGGCGCGACCGTCAACGCCGCCGGGCGGCTGGTCGTCGAGGCCACGCGGGTCGGCGCGGACACCCAGCTCGCGCGGATGGCCCGGCTGGTGGAGGACGCGCAGAACGGCAAGGCCGAGGTGCAGCGCCTCGCCGACCGCGTCTCCGGCGTCTTCGTGCCCGTGGTGCTGCTGATCGCGCTCGGCACACTGGCCGGCTGGCTACTGGCGACCGGGGACACCACGGCCGCGTTCACCGCCGCCGTCGCGGTGCTGATCATCGCCTGCCCCTGCGCCCTGGGCCTGGCGACGCCGACCGCGCTGATGGTCGGTACGGGCCGGGGCGCGCAGCTCGGCATCCTGATCAAGGGGCCGGAGGTGCTGGAGTCGACGCGGCGGGTGGACACGGTCGTGCTGGACAAGACGGGCACGGTGACCACCGGCCGGATGGGGCTGCACGACGTCGTCACCGCGCCGGGCGAGGACGAGCGCGAACTGCTGCGGCTGGCCGGGGCGCTGGAGCACTCCTCCGAGCACCCGGTCGCGCGGGCCGTCGCCGCCGGGGCCGTGGAGCGGGCCGGTGAGGTGCCGCCCGTCGAGCACTTCGGGAGCGTGGCCGGGCTGGGCGTGCGGGGCACGGTCGAGGGGCGCGAGGTGCTCGTGGGCCGGGAGTCCCTGCTGACCGGGGCCGGGACCGAGCTGCCCGGCCGCCTCGCGGACGCACTGGCCGCGGCGCGGGCCGAGGGCCGCACCGCCGTGGCGGTGGCCTGGGACGGGAAGGCCCGGGGGGTCCTGTCCGTCGCCGACACGGTGAAGGAGACCAGCGCCCGAGCGGTGGCCGAGCTCAAGGCCCTGGGGCTGCGCCCGGTGCTGCTGACCGGCGACAACCGCGCCGTGGCCGAGGCCGTGGCCGCCGAGGTCGGCATCGACGAGGTGATCGCCGAGGTCATGCCGCAGGACAAGGCCGACGTCGTCCGGCGGCTGCAGGGCGAGGGCCGTACGGTCGCGATGGTCGGCGACGGGGTCAACGACGCCGCCGCCCTGGCCACGGCCGACCTCGGACTCGCGATGGGCACCGGCACGGACGCGGCGATCGAGGCGGGCGACCTCACGCTCGTCCGCGGCGACCTGCGGGTCGCGGCGGACGCGATCCGGCTGGCCCGGCGCACCCTCGCGACCATCAAGGGCAACCTCTTCTGGGCGTTCGGCTACAACGTGGCCGCCCTCCCCCTGGCCGCCGCCGGACTCCTCAACCCCATGATCGCGGGAGCGGCGATGGCCTTCTCCTCCGTCTTCGTCGTGACCAACAGCCTGCGGCTGCGCGCTTTCCGCTGAGCGCCGGGCCGGGCGGGGCCCGCGTTCACGTAACCCATAAAAGCGACACAACACCCACACATTCACCCCCTTGCCCTTTTACGTCCAGTTATGGCAGGAGACCTAGATCACAGCGATTCCGACGTAACCATTGCGGGGGGTCGTGGGTCTAACCAGGCAGTGCTGGATCGTCTTGGGGGACGGTACCGGCCACGCGTGGCCGGGGCACGTACACCGGGGAGCTTTGAGCGGCCCTCCCGTGCGTACGCGTCCCGGCAGATCGCGTCGGCACCGCGCACCGCGGCTCCCGGCCGGATCCCGTGGGGGGAATCCGTACCGGGGAACGGAAAGCGCCCCGCTCCGACCCGTGGGGGGATCGGTAGCGGGGCGCTTTTCTCTGCCTGTCACCGCTGCTGCGCGGCCTGCGCCGCCGAGCGGATCAGCCGCGGTCGAGCGGCAGCTCGCGCTCCACGACGCCGGTGTAGATCTGGCGCGGGCGGCCGATGCGGGAGCCGGGCTCCTTGATCATCTCGTGCCACTGGGCGATCCAGCCGGGGAGGCGGCCGAGCGCGAAGAGCACGGTGAACATCTCGGTCGGGAAGCCCATGGCCCGGTAGATGAGACCGGTGTAGAAGTCCACGTTGGGGTAGAGGTTGCGCGAGACGAAGTAGTCGTCGGAGAGCGCGTGCTCCTCCAGCTTCAGCGCGATGTCCAGCAGCTCATCGGACTTGCCGAGCGCCGAGAGGACATCGTGGGCCGCCGCCTTGATGATCTTCGCCCGGGGGTCGAAGCTCTTGTAGACGCGGTGGCCGAAGCCCATCAGGCGGACGCCGTCCTCCTTGTTCTTCACCTTGCGGATGAAGGAGTCCACGTCGCCGCCGTTGGCCTGGATGCCTTCCAGCATCTCCAGGACCGACTGGTTGGCACCACCGTGCAGCGGGCCCCACAGGGCGCTGATGCCGGCGGAGATCGAGGCGAACATGTTCGCCTGCGAGGAGCCGACCAGGCGCACGGTGGAGGTCGAGCAGTTCTGCTCGTGGTCCGCGTGCAGGATCAGCAGCTTCTCGAGGGCCGAGACGACGACCGGGTCGAGGTCGTACTCCTGGGCCGGCACCGAGAACGTCATCCGCAGGAAGTTCTCGACGTAGCCGAGGTCGTTGCGCGGGTAGACGAACGGGTGGCCGATCGACTTCTTGTAGGCGTACGCGGCGATCGTCGGCAGCTTGGCCAGCAGACGGATCGTCGAGAGGTGGCGCTGCTTCTCGTCGAACGGGTTGTGGCTGTCCTGGTAGAAGGTGGACAGCGCGCTGACCACGGACGACAGCATGGCCATCGGGTGGGCGTCACGCGGGAAGCCGTCGAAGAAGCGCTTGACGTCCTCGTGCAGCAGCGTGTGCTGGGTGATCTCGCCCTTGAAGGTGGCGAGCTCGTCGGCGGACGGCAGCTCGCCGTTGATCAGCAGGAACGCCGTCTCCAGGAACGTGCTGCGCTCGGCGACCTGCTCGATCGGGTAACCGCGGTAGCGGAGGATGCCCTGCTCGCCATCGAGGTAGGTGATAGCGGACTTGTACGCGGCGGTGTTGCCGTAACCGGAGTCCAGGGTCACCAGCCCGGTCTCGGCGCGGAGCTTGCCGATGTCGAAGCCCTTGTCGCCGACGGTGCTGTCGACCACCGGGTAGGTGTATTCGCCGTCCCCGTACCGCAGTACTACAGAGTTGTCGCTCACGTCATCCCTCACCGACGTTGTGCCTCTTCTTCGAGGTGCCCTGACTACCCCTACCTTCCCCCATTTGGACGATGCACGTGCACTCGGGGTCGGCCATAGGGCCTAATGACGGCACTCAGTGCCGCCCAGCCTGGCCATACTGCCCCGTTCGCCCCGGTTGGTAAACCGTCTGGGAAGGAATGCCGTCTGCATCACTTCCGCCGGGGCCCGCGCCGAGCCGGTGGTCCAGAGCCGTACATCTGCGGCCTGCGGAAACGGTGCGGACGGCCTGGCCCAGGGCCTTGCGGGAGCCCACCAGGACCACCAGGCGCTTCGCCCGGGTCACGGCGGTATAGAGCAGATTGCGCTGGAGCATCATCCACGCGCCCGTGGTGACCGGGATCACCACCGCCGGATACTCGCTGCCCTGCGACCGATGGATGGTCACCGCGTAGGCGTGGGCGAGCTCGTCGAGCTCGTCGAAGTCGTAGCCGACCTCCTCGTCCTCGTCGGTGCGCACCGTCAGGCGCTGCTCGACGGTGTCCAGGGCGGTGACCACGCCGACCGTGCCGTTGAAGACGCCGTTCTCGCCCTTCTCGTAGTTGTTCCGGATCTGGGTGACCTTGTCGCCCACGCGGAAGACACGGCCGCCGAAGCGGCGCTCCGGCAGGTCGGGCCGGGCGGGCGTGATCGCCTGCTGGAGCAGGGCGTTGAGGTTGCCCGCGCCGGCCGGGCCGCGGTGCATGGGGGCCAGCACCTGGATGTCGCGGCGCGGGTCGAGGCCGAACTTCGCGGGGATGCGGCGCGCCGCCACCTCCACGGTGAGCCGGCCCGCCTCCTCGGTGTCCTCCTCGGGGAAGAGGAAGAAGTCGGCCAGGCCCTGAGTGATGGGCTGCACGCCGGAGTTGATGCGGTGGGCGTTGGTCACCACGCCGGACTGCTGCGCCTGCCGGAAGATGCGGGTGAGCCGCACGGCCGGGACGGGGCTGCCGGGCGCGAGGAGGTCGCGCAGCACCTCTCCGGCGCCCACGGACGGCAGCTGGTCGACGTCGCCGACGAGCAGCAGGTGGGCGCCCGGGGCCACAGCCTTGACGAGCTTGTTGGCCAGCAGCAGGTCGAGCATGGACGCCTCGTCGACCACCACCAGATCGGCGCCCAGCGGCCGGTCGGCGTCGTACGCGGCGTCACCACCGGGCTTGAGCTCCAGCAGCCGGTGCACCGTGGAGGCGTCGGCGCCGGTGAGCTCGGAGAGCCGCTTGGCGGCCCGCCCCGTGGGCGCGGCGAGGACGACCTTGGCCTTCTTGGCGCGGGCCAGCTCGACCACCGACCGCACGGTGAAGGACTTGCCGCAGCCGGGGCCGCCGGTGAGGACGGCGACCTTGCTGGAGAGCGCGAGCCGCACCGCCTGCTCCTGCTCGGGGGCCAGTTCGGCGCCGGTGCGGTCGGCGAGCCAGGCCAGCGCCTTGTCCCACTCCACGGTGCGGAAGGCGGCCAGCCGGTCGTCCTCGGCCCGCAGCAGCCGCGTCAGCCGGCCGGCGAGGGAGAGCTCGGCGCGGTGGAAGGGGATGAGATAGACGGCGGTCACAGGCTGGCCGTCCGGGCCCGGCACGCGCTCGCGGACCACGCCCTCCTCGTCGGCGGCGAGCTCGGCGAGGCAGTCGATGACGAGCCCGGTGTCGACCTGGAGGAGCTTGACGGCGTCGGCGATCAGCTTCTCCTCGGGGAGATAGCAGTGTCCCTGGTCGGTGGACTGGGAAAGGGCGTACTGCAGACCGGCCTTGACGCGCTCGGGGCTGTCGTGGGGGATGCCGACGGCCTGGGCGATGCGGTCGGCGGTCAGGAAGCCGATGCCCCAGACGTCGGCGGCCAGCCGGTAGGGCTGATGGCGGGTCACGGAGATGGAGGCGTCGCCGTATTTCTTGTAGATCCGCACCGCGATGGAGGTGGAGACGCCGACGCCCTGGAGGAAGACCATGACCTCCTTGATGGCCTTCTGCTCCTCCCAGGCGGCGCCGATCATCTTCGTCCGCTTGGGGCCGAGGCCGGGGACCTCGATCAGCCGCTTGGGATCCTGCTCGATGACGTCCAGGGTGTCGGTGCCGAAGTGCTCGGTGATGCGGTCCGCGATGCGCGGGCCGATGCCCTTGATGAGGCCGGAGCCCAGATAGCGGCGGATGCCCTGGATGGTGGCGGGGAGCAGCGTGGTGTAGTTCTCGACGGTGAACTGGCGGCCGTACTGCGGGTGGGAGCCCCAGCGGCCCTCCATCCGCAGCGACTCCCCGGGCTGCGCGCCGAGCAGGGAGCCGACGACCGTGAGGAGGTCGCCGCTGCCGCGGCCGGTGTCGACGCGGGCGACCGTATAGCCGCTCTCCTCATTGGCGTAGGTGATCCGCTCCAGGACCCCTTCGACCACTGCCATGTTCGCCATGACCCGACGGTACCGCCGGGGTGCGACAGGCGTTCGGGGCTGTGGACAACTCCGCGGGAGCGAGGGGAGCGAGCGGGGACAAGCCGAGGGGCCCGGTCCGACGACCGGGCCCCTCGGGCACCCCCCACTACCGGCTTCCTCCGAAATCCCCCCGGATCCCTCCCCAGGAAGCCCGATGCAAGATACGACCCCGCTGACGGCCAAAGGGTTGCACCGGCTTCAAGGAGTTATCATTCCGTTACGCGAACAGGGAACGATCAGCCGCCCGTTACCGTCGGTACCCCCAGCACGTGCCGCTCGTAGCGGTCCAGCACCTCCGCCAGGACCTCCCCGCCGTCCCGCGCCCACAGCCCCGGATGGAAGATCTCCGCCTCCACCGGCCCGCGGTAGCCGGCCGCGCCGACCCGCTCGTGGAACCACCGCAGGTCCACGCAGCCGTCGCCCAGCTGCCCCCGGCCCAGCAGCGCGCCCTCCGGCAGCGGGGTGACCCAGTCGGCCAGCTGGAAGGCCGCGATCCGGCCGCCTGCCCCCGCCCGCGCGAGCTGCCCGGCCACGGCGTCGTCCCACCACAGGTGGTAGGTGTCGACCACCACGCCCACCTGGTCGGCCGGGAAGCGCTCGGCCAGGTCGAGCGCCTGACGCAGGGTCGACACGACGCACCGGTCGGAGGCGAACATCGGGTGCAGCGGCTCGATCGCGAGGCGGACCCCGAGCCCGGCCGCGTACGGCCCGAGTTCGGCCAGCGCGGCGCCGACCCGCTCGCGCGCCCCCGGCAGGTCCCGGGAGCCGGGCGGCAGGCCGCCCGCCACCAGCACGAGCGTGCCGGTGCCCAGGGTGGCCGCCTCCTCGACGGCCGCCCTGTTGTCGGCCAGCGCGGCGGCCCGCCCTGCCGGGTCGGCGGCGGTCAGGAAGCCGCCGCGGCACAGGCTGCTGACGGCCAGGCCGGCGTCCCGCACCAGCCGGGCGGCCGCCGCCACGCCGTACTCCCGCACGGGCCCGCGCCACAGCCCCACCTGACGCACCCCGGCCGCCGCGCAGCCCGCCACGAGCTCGGGCAGGGACCACTGGCGCACGGTCTGCTGGTTGAGGCTGAACCGCGCCCGCCCCGTCACGGGCCCACCCCGTGCAGCGCGAGCAGCCGCGCCATCCGGGCCGCCGCGCGCTCCGGGTCGGGGAACAGGCCGAGCCCGTCGGCCAGTTCGTAGGCCCGCGCGAGGTGCGGCAGGGAGCGCGCGGCGTGCTGACCGGCGACCATCGTGAAGTGCTCCTGGTGGCCCGCGAGCCAGGCCAGCAGGACGACTCCGGTCTTGTACGCGCGCGTGGGCGGCTCGAAGAGGTGTCGGGACAGTGCGAGCGCCGGGTCCAGCCGCTCCCGGAACCCCCGCCGGTCACCGGAGTCGAGCCTGCGCGCGGCGTCCACGGCGAGCGGCCCCAGCGGGTCGAACACCCCGAGGAGCGCGTCGCTGTGGCCCTGCTCGTCCCCCTCGATCAGCTCGGGATAGTGCAGATCGTCGCCGGTGAAGCAGCGCACCCCGGCGGGCAGCCGCCTGCGCAGGGCCCGTTCGCGGCCCGCGTCCAGCAGCGAGACCTTCACCCCGTCGACCTTCTCCCGGTGGGCGGAGACGATGTCGAGGAGCGTCCGCGCGGCACTGTCGAGATCGTCGCTGCCCCAGTAGCCCTCCAGGGCGGGATCGAACACCGGGCCCAGCCAGTGCAGTATCACCGGCCCCGACGTCTGGCTCAGCAGCCGCCCGTACGTCTCCCGGTAGTCGTCCGGTCCCGTGGCGACGGCCGCGAGCGCCCGGGAGGCCAGGACGACGGCCTGGGCGCCGTGCGCCTCCACCACGTCCAGTTGCTCCTCGTAGGCCGCCGTGACGTCCTCCAGCGTGCCGTACGGCGGCGCGAGGTGGTCGGTGCCCGCCCCGCACGCGATCCGGCCGCCCACGGCCCGCGCCTCGGCCGTGGAGCGCCGGATCAGCTCCGCCGCCCGCGGCCAGTCCAGGCCCGCGCCCCGCTGCGCGGTGTCCATCGCCTCGGCGACGGCCAGCCCGTGCGCCCACAGGTGGCGGCGGAAGGCGAGGGTGGCGTCCCAGTCGAGGTCGGCGGGGCCGTACGGCGTGGTGTTGCCGCAGGGGTCGGCGACGACGTGGGCGGCGGCGAAGAGCGTGCGGGAGACCGGCGGGCCGCCCGGCGCCACCGGCTCCGCGGGGAGCTCGCGGGGCTCGTACGGGCGCAGCGCGCCGGACGCGTCGGGGAGCCGGATCACGGGGCCGCCCCCTCCCGCTCCCCGGGACCGGACACCGCGAGCACGCGCTTGCGGCCGTCCCGGGCGGAGCCCCGGGCGAGCAGCCCGAGCCGTACGCCGCGCGCGCCCGCGTCGAGCCCGAAGCGCCAGGGCTCGTCCAGGGCGACGTGGCGCAGGAAGAGCTCCCACTGCGCCTTGAAGGCGTTGGTGTCCTCCCCCGCGCTGCCGTTGTCCGGGACCTCCTGCCACTGCGCGCGGAAGTCCTCGGCCACCGGGACGTCGGGGTTCCACACCGGCCGCGGGGTGGCGGAGCGGTGCTGCGCGCGGCAGTTCCGCAGGCCCGCGACGGCCGAGCCCTCGGTGCCGTCGACCTGGAACTCCAGCAGCTCCTCGCGGTGCACCCGCACCGCCCAGGAGGAGTTGAGCTGGGCCACGATCCCGCCCTCCAGCTCCAGGATCGCGTAGACCGCGTCGTCGGCGGCCGCCTCGTACGGCAGGCCCCGCTCGTCCCAGCGGCGCGGGATGTGCGTGGCCGTGTGCGCCTGTACGGACCGGATGGGGCCGAACAGCTCGCGCAGGACGTACTCCCAGTGCGGGAACATGTCGGCGGTGATGCCGGCGTCCGGGTCGCGGTAGTTCCAGGAGGGGCGCTGGGCGGGCTGCCAGTCGCCCTCGAAGACCCAGTAGCCGAACTCCCCGCGCACCGAGAGCACCCGGCCGAAGAAGCCGCTGTCGAGCAGCCGCTTCAGCTTGCGGATGCCCGGGAGGAAGAGCTTGTCCTGCACGACGCCGTGCTTGACGCCCACCTGGACGGCCCGGTGGTGAAGGACGAGGGCTCCGCTGTGGTCGAGTGCGGTCGGCTTCTCGCAGTAGACGTGCTTGCCCGCGTCGATGGCCTTGTGCACGGCGCCTTCGCGGGCGGTGGTGGCCTGCGCGTCGAAGTAGATGTCGATCGCCGGGTCGCCGAGGACGGTGTCGAGATCGGTCGTCCACGCGTCCAGTCCGTAGCGCCCGGCGAGTGCTCTGAGCTTGTGTGCGCTGCGTCCGACGAGGACGGGTTCCGGCCACAGCCGGGTGCCGTCGCCCACCTCGATGCCGCCTTCCTCGCGCAGGGCGAGGATCGAGCGGACGAGGTGCTGGTGGTGTCCCATGCGTCCGGTGACACCGTTCATGGCTATCCGTAAGGCTCTGGTGTCCGTTCCGGTCACCCCCTTCTGCCGTACGGAAAGCATTTCCCGGACGCCGCCGGGGAACCCGCTCCCCATGAAACTCGCTTTCTCCACACTCGGAGTGCCCGGAACGCCCCTCCCGGAGGTGGCCGGTCTCGCCCGCGCGCACGGCTACGACGGTGTCGAACTGCGGGCCCACCCGGAGGAACCCCTGCACCCGGCCACGGGCCCGCGCGAGCGGGCCGCGGCGGCCGCGCTGTTCGCCGACGCGGGGGTGGAGATCCTGAGCGTCGCCGGTTACGTGCGGGTGGCCGGCCAGGAGCCGGACGAGGCCGTCTTCGACGGCCTGAACGGGCTGATCCGGCTCGCGGGCGACATCGGCGCGCGGTACGTCCGCGTCTTCCCGGGCGGCGGCGACCGCCCCGTCGAGGAGGCGGACGCGGACGCCGCGCGGCGCCTCGGCGCGGTCGCGCCCCTCGCGGCGGACCTCGGCGTCCATGTCCTGCTGGAGACTCACGACTCCCACCGCCGGGCCCAGGACACCGCCCGCGTCCTGGGCCCCGTGGGCCACCCCAGCGTCGGCGCGCTCTGGGACGTCCTCCACACCTGGCTGGGCGGCGAGACCCCGGCCGTCAGCTTCCCGGCGCTCGCCCCGCACCTGGGCTACGTCCAGCTCAAGGACGTCGCCTCGGCCGACGACACCGCCCCGCTGCCCCTGGGCACGGGCTCGCTGCCGCTGGGCGCCTGCGTGGACGTCCTCGGCCGGGCGGGCTGGGACGGCTGGCTGTGCTGGGAGTACGAGCGCCGGTGGCACCCGCAGGCCACGGACTTCGTCCAGCTGATGGGCCCGGGGCGGGCGTATCTGGAGGGCCTGCTGGCCGCTGCCGGGCCGTGAGCCCCCAGGCCGGGCGCGCCCGGTCCCGGCCACCGCCCGAACCGTATGATCAGCCCTGGCGAGAGGGCTGCACATGGCGGTGGAGGACACCAAGGAACGGCTGATCGGCGCGGCGGGCACCGTGCTGAGGACGCAGGGCTACGGCAGGTCCAGCGCCCGGACGATCGCCAAGGAGGCCGGGGTCAACTCGGCGCTGATCTTCTATCACTTCGGCGGTGTCGACCCGCTGCTTTTCGCCGCGCTCGACCGGTCCTCCGCCGAGCGGATGGACGTCCTCTCCGACGCCGTCACCGACTGCCGCACCCTCGAGGACCTCGTGGAGGCGGGCACCCGCGTCTACCGGCACGACGTCGAGGCCGGGCACCTCACGCTCTTCTCCGAGCTCGTCGCCGCCGCCGTCGCCAAGCCGGAGCTGCGGGACGAGATCAAGGTGCGGGCGGAGCCGTGGATCTCCTTCGTCGAGGAGACCCTGGAGCGGGTCATCGGGGGGACGCCGCTGGCCCGGCTGACGCCACCGCGCGACCTGGCCAACGCGGCGATCACGTTCTATCTCGGGGTCAACCTCTTCACCGTGCTCGACTCCGACCGCTCGCGCACGGAGTCGGTGTTCGCGATGGCCCGGCGGCTCGCCCCCCGCGCGCGGCTGCTCACCCGTCGGCTGCCGACGCGGCTCAGCGGCAGACGGCGCGCGCACGGCTGACACACGCCCCGTACGGAACCGCCCGGAGGCCCGGTCCGTCCAAGGGGCGTGCTGCCGTCGGGGCATCGCAGTGCGGTATCGGCGTACGCCGCAGACCGCGTCGCTGACCTACCCTCTCCGCCGCCTGCGTCCCGACAGCACCGCCGCCGGCGCACCCCCCTTTCCACGCGCCGGCGGCGCCAACACCCGGCCCTGACAGCGCGGACGAGGGCCGCACACGCCCGCGTACGACCCGTACAGCGCGCCCCGCACACGCTCCGTTCCCTCCTTCCGTACGCGCCCCGCGCGGCTGGCGCGCGCCGGTTCCGGGGAGCACGATGGAGCGCACAGGAGGACGGACGGGGGACGACATGCGCCATCGCGCTCTGCCGGGCGCGCTGCTCGCACTCATGGGACTCACGGGACAGGCGGCGCTGTCCGGCTGCCACGCGCCGCAGCGGACCGGCGCGGTCGTCACGCCCTCGCCGTCCTCCTCCGGGGAGAGGGCGGCGTTCCTGGCCGAGGACGCGTGCGCGGGCGGGAGCGGGCAGTCGTTCACGGAGGTCGACTGCGCGGACCGGCGCGCGACCGCACGGGTCCTCGCCCGCTACAACGGCCCGCAGGCGAACGGCCCGCGCTGCCCGGCCGCGACGGACTTCGTCCTGCACATCGCGGCGGTCGACCACGGTGACTCGGAGGAGGACAGCTCGCCGGAGGGCTACGCCTGCATGCGCGGCCTCCGGCCGCCGCACCCGGGCGACCCGGGGCAGGGCGGCGGCCCGCAGACGGTGACCGGCGACTGCGTCTACGCCCAGCGGGACGGGGTGGTGAAGGAGACCGCGTGCGACGGCTCGGGGGCGCACGCGCCGGAGTACCGGGTGACCGACGAGGTCACCACGCGCGACGCGTGCCCGCCGGCGACGGATCTCTATGTGCAGGTGGGCGGCGGGACACCCGTCGGGTGCGCCCGCCGCCTGACCTGAGGGGCGCCGCTACGGGCGCAGGCTCTGCTGCCGGTCGACGACCGGACGGTCGAGCTTCGCGTCGTACGGCGCGAGGGGCCTGGCGTGGGACGGGTCCTGCTGGACGGCCTTGGGCGCGACGCCCGCCCACTGGAGGACCTCCGCCGTGGCCTTCGCCCGCTCGTCGGCGACGAGTTGGGCGATGTTCGAGCCGTGGTTGCCGCCGGGGGCGTAGAAGCGGAAGTCGTGGCGCTCCGCCGCGTTCCTGCCGAGGGTGAAGGGCTCACCGCTCCACGGGTCGTTCTGGCCGTAGACGAAGAGCATCCGCTCGCTGTCCTTGCGGACCCAGCGGTCGATGTCGGCCATCACACCGCGGTGGAAGCGCATCGGGATGTCCCGCGGGACGTACGCCCGGGGGACGTTGACGCCGGGGTACCGCAACAGGCCCTTGAGCTGAGGGGTCTTGACCGTGGGCCAGCCCAGCTCGGTGCCCGCCTGGTAGTAGTACGGCGTGAACTTCTCCAGGCCCTGGTCGGTGTAGGAGTCGAAGCCCGAGATGGTGTCGACGAACGTGTAGAGGGCGTCCGTGGAGGCGTCGGTCGCGGGCACGGACGCGCAGTCGCTCTGCAGGTGGTACTGCCAGAACGACCACACCAGGTCGAGCACGACGTTCTCGTACGCCTTGTCGGCGCTGCCGACGACCTTGAACGTCCTGCCGTTGGCGTCGGCCCACTTCTGATAGCGGGCGACGATCTCGTCGCGGCGGACGAGCGCCTGCTTCTGCACGGAGCCGAGCTGCGCGCGGCACGCCTTGTCACCGACGTTCGCGAAGAAGCGGTCGTACGCCGAGTCCTCGTCGTTGTTGACGTCGTTGGGCGCGACGTAGGCGACGGTGCCGTCCATGTCGTGCGGGAAGAAGCGGCGGTAGTAGGTCGCCGTCATGCCGCCCTTGCTGCCGCCGGTGGCCAGCCAGTTCTTGGTGTAGACGGGCTTGAGCGCCGCGAAGAGGCGGTGCTGGTCCTCGGCCGCCTGCCGGATGTCGAGCTTGGACCAGTCCGCGGGCTGCGGGCGGGACGGCGTGAAGAACCGGTACTCCAGCGACACCTGGTTGCCGTCGACAATGCGGGTGGGCTCGCTGCGGCCGGGGGTGGTGTTGACGTTGTAGCCGGAGGTGAAGAACACCGTCGGGCGGTCGACGGACTTGTGCAGCAGGGTGAAGCGCTGCTGGAACGTGCCCTTCGACGGGTCCCGGTGGTCGACGGGCTGGTCGTAGCTCAGGACGAAATAGCGGTAGTCCTGATAAGGACGCTCCTCGAGGAAGTGCATCCCCGGGATGCCGAGGATGCGTTGTTTGATGTCCGGGTCCGGACTCGCGGCGGTGGCCGTGGTCGCCGCCCCGAGGCTGACGGTGCTCATGAGCACCGTCAGCGCCAACAGCCATCTGAGTACCTTGCGCATTCGCCCTCCCCTTGGGTTCGCATAGGTCGCGGCGAACCTACCGGGGTGGACAGGTGTTTGTCTTGAGCCTCTTCCGACGACGGCGGCCACGGCGGACCGCAAGGCCCGCCGGACAGGCCGCCGTTCACGCCGCGATCGTCGCCCCCGTGAACGTGCGCCACAGCTGGGCGTAGTGCCCGTCCAGCGCGAGGAGTTCGTCGTGCGTGCCGTCCTCCGCCACGCGGCCGCGGGAGAGGACGATCACGCGGTCCGCGCGGGCCGCGGTGGTCAGGCGGTGGGCGACGACCAGGGTGGTGCGCGTGCCCGCCAGCCGTTCCGTGGCCTGGTTGACCAGTGCCTCCGTCGCCAGGTCGAGCGCGGCGGTGGCCTCGTCCAGGAGCAGGATGTCCGGGTCGACCAGCTCCGCGCGGGCCAGGGCGATCAACTGCCGCTGTCCGGCGGAGAGATTGCGGCCGCGCTCGGTGACCCGGTGCAGATAGCCGTCCTCCAGCCCGGCGATCATCGCGTGCGCGCCCACGGCGCGGGCCGCGGCCTCGACCTCGGCGTCACTGGCGTCGGGGCGTCCGTACGCGATGGCGTCGCGCACCGTGCCCGGGAAGAGATAGGGCTCCTGGGGGACGACGCCGAGCCGGTGCCGGTAGCCGGTGGGGTCGAGCTCGCGCAGGTCGTGGCCGTCGACCCGGACGGCGCCGGAGGACGGGTCGTAGAACCGCGCCACCAGCTTGACGAGCGTGGACTTGCCCGCGCCCGTCTCGCCGACGAACGCGACCGTCTGCCCGGCGGGGATGGTCAGGTCGATGCCGGTCAGCGCCGGTTCCCCGTCGCCGTAGTGGAAGTGCACGCCGTCGAAGGTGATCTCGCCGCTCAGCTCCCGCACCTCGCGCGGCTCGGCGGCCACCGGGGTCGTGGTGGGCTCGCGCAGCAGCCCCTGCACGCGGCCGAGGGAGACCGTCGCCTGCTGATAGCCGTCGAAGACCTGCGACAGCTGCTGCACGGGCGCGAAGAACAGGTCGATGTAGAGCAGATACGCCACCAGCGCGCCCGCCGTCAGGGTGCCGTCGCTCACCCGGCCCGCGCCCACGATCAGCACCGCCGCGGACGCGACGGACGACAGCAGCTGGACGAACGGGAAGTAGACCGAGATCAGCCACTGGCCGCGCACCCGCGCCTGCCGGTAGCCGTCACTGCGCTCGGCGAACCGCCGGGCGCCGGTCTCCTCGCGGCGGAACGCCTGCACGACGCGCAGCCCGGCGACGCTCTCCTGGAGGTCGGCGTTGACGACGCCCACGCGCTCGCGGGCGAGCTCGTACGCCTTGACGCTCTTCCTGCGGAAGATCACCGTGCCGACGACCAGCAGCGGCAGGGTCGCGAAGACGACCAGGGCCAGCTCGACGTCGAGGACGAGGAGGGCGACGAGGATGCCGAAGAAGGTGAGGACGGAGACGACAGCGGTGATCAGGCCGGTCTGGAGGAAGGACGACAGGGCGTCCACGTCCGTCGTCATCCGGGTCATGATCTTGCCGGTGAGCTCGCGCTCGTAGTAGTCGAGCCCGAGCCGCTGGAGCTGGGCGAAGATCTTCACGCGCAGGGCGTAGAGCACGCGCTCGCCCGTGCGGCCGGTCAGCCGGGTCTCGGCGACCTGCGCGGCCCACTGGCCGGTCACGACGAGCAGCGCGAGGCCGGAGGCGGCCCAGACGGCGCCGAGGGCCATGCGCTGGACGCCCTGGTCGATGCCGTGCCGGATCAGGATGGGCAGCAGCAGGCCCGCCACCGCGTCCACGACCACCAGCAGCAGACCCAGCGCGAGCGGCGCCCCGAAGCCCCGCAGCAACTGCCGCAGGCCGTACGACTCCTCGGGCCGGGCGGCGCGCTCCTCGTCGATGTCGGGGGTGTCGTCCGCGGGCGGCAGCGCGGCCACCTTGGCGAGCAGCTCCGGGGTGGCGGGCATCCCGGCGATGTCGGGGCTCTCGCCGGTGTCCTTGCGGACCCACAGGGACGGCGTGACGCCGTCGACGACCCGGCGCCCGGCGCGGGGCGCGGTCGCCACGGGGTCCGCGAGGCCGGTGGCCGCCGCCTCCCCGCCGAAGGCGCCCGCGAGGGCCAGGGGGCCGTCGGCAGGGGCGAGGCCCGCGGGGTCCTTCGGCACGCCCGCCAGTTCCTCGGGGTCGGTGAGCAGCTCGCGGTAGAGCGCGCAGCGGCTCTCCAGCTCCTCCGCCGTGCCGATGTCGGCGAGGCGGCCGCCGTCGAGGACGGCGATGCGGTCGGCGAGCGCCAGGGTGGAGGCGCGGTGGGCGATGAGGAGGGTCGTACGGCCCGCCATGACGCCGCGCAGGGCCTCGTGGATCTCGTGCTCCACGCGGGCGTCGACCGCGGAGGTCGCGTCGTCCAGGAGCAGCAGGCGGGGGTCGGTGAGGATGGCGCGGGCGAGGGCCATGCGCTGGCGCTGGCCGCCGGAGAGGGTGAGGCCCTGTTCGCCGACCTCCGTGGCGTAGCCGTCGGGCAGCGCGGATATGAAGCCGTCGGCCTGCGCGGCGCGCGCGGCGGCCCGTATCTCCTCGTCGGTGGCGTCTGGGTGCCCGTAGGCGATGTTGTCGCGGATGGAGGCGGAGAAGAGGAAGCTGTCCTCCGGCACGAGTCCGATGGCCGCCCGGAGCGAGGGCAGCGTCAGATCGCGCACGTCGTGCCCGCCGACCCGGACCGCGCCGGCGGTGACGTCGTAGAAGCGCGGCAGGAGCAGCGAGACGGTGGACTTGCCGCTGCCGGAGGCGCCCACGACCGCCACGGTCTCGCCGGGCTCGATGCGCAGGGAGAAGTCCGCGAGGACGGGCCGCTCCGGGTCGTAGCCGAAGGTGACGCCGTCGAACTCGACGGTGGCCGGGGCGTCCTCGGGCAGCGTATGGGCGCCGGGGCGCTCCTCGACGACCGGCTCGGTGTCGATGAGCTCGAAGACGCGCTCCACTCCGGCGCGGGCCTGCTGACCGACCGTCAGCATCATGGTGAGCATCCGGACGGGCCCGACGAGCTGCGAGAGGTAGGTCGAGAAGGCCACGAAGGTGCCGAGGGTGATCTGGCCACGCGTGGCCATCCAGCCGCCGACGGCCAGCATGGCGACCTGCCCGAGGGCCGGTACGGCCTGGAGGGCCGGGGTGTAGCGGGAGTTGAGCCGCACGGTGCGCAGCCGCCCGGCGAACAGCCTGCGGCTGACCTCGCGCAGCTTCCCCGCCTCCTGCGCCTCCTGGCCGAAGCCCTTGACGACGCGTACGCCGGTGACGGCGCCGTCCACGACGCCCGCGACGGCGGCGGCCTGGCCCTGGGCGTACCAGGTGGCCGGGAAGAGCTTGACGCGGCTGCGCTTCGCCAGGAACCACAGCGCCGGTGCGACGGCCAGGGCGATGACCGTGAGCAGCGGCGAGAGGAAGACCATGACGGCCAGCGAGATCAGGAACAGCAGGATGTTGCCGATCATCATCGGCAGCATGAACAGCAGGCTCTGCACCAGCTGGAGATCACTGGTGCCGCGGCCGACGACCTGGCCGGTGGAGAGCTCGTCCTGGCGTCTGCCGTCGAGCCGGGCTATCGACGCGTACATCTCGGTCCGCAGGTCGTGCTGGACGTCGAGGGCGAGGCGCCCGCCGTAGTAGCGGCGGAGGTAGGTGAGGCCGTAGACGACGACGGCGGCGACGATCAGCAGCGTGGCCCAGGGCGCCAGCGGGCGGTCCTGGGCGCCTATGACGTCGTCGATGATCAGCTTGGGTATGAGAGGGACGAGGGCCATGACGGCCATGCCGACGAGGGAGGACCCGAGCGCGAGCAGCACGGTGCGGCGGTAGCGCCAGCAGTGTCCTGCCAGGCGCCTGGCCCATCCTTGTCCGGTCACTTCCGTCTTGCCCACCCGAGACCTCCCGCTGTCCCCACGTTTCTCGTTCCGGAGGGCCCAACGCGCTGGGCTGCGGATTTCATCCCGCGGCAACATTTGGGGTGGGCTGAATTGCGCACCCATCATCAGCCAAAACCAGCCCGTCCGGCGTTTGAGGACAACGCGGCGAAGCCGTGTTGCGGGGGTCTGGGGGCTTGCCCCCAGTGCGGGGAGGGGCGGGGCTGGGGAAGAAAAACCGCCTACATCCTCGGCAGCCGCACCGTCATCCCGTACAGCCGAGTGACCTGCTTCGGATTCTCGTTGTCGTCGCTGACAAGCAGCAAGCGCAGACGCCCGCCCGGCGCCCGCCCCACGACCGCCAGCCCCTCGATGTTGTCCAGCAGCGGATTCCGCTGCGGCTGCTTCGCCGTGGCGCCCAGCGAAGGACACGCCCCGATGTCCGCGACCAGCGTCTTGCGCACCGGCCGCACGCCCGGGCCCGGCAGCGCGGGGACGGCGCTCACATCGCTCGCGCCCCGGAGATCCGCCGCGTACAGCCGTACCGTATTGCCGACGCCCGGCGTGAAGCCGCGTTCCAGGACGAACAGGCGGCCGTCGCCCGCGGCGGTCGCCTCGGAGACGCCGAGTCCCGCGTCGACGGGGTAGGCGAACTGCCGGGAGAGGCGGAATTCCCCGCCGCCGTGCCGTCGCCAGCTCTGGAAGCGTACGAGCGGGTGGCCGGCGGCGTCCGGGCCGTCGCCGGTGAGCGGGGCCTCCATGGACGCCACGAGGGTGCGGCCGCCGGGCTGGAGGGCGAGGCCCTCGAAGGTGAGGTTGGGCCGGCCGCGCCCGGCCGGGGCGACCCGCAGGGCGTCGGGGACGGGCAGCCGGCCGAGGAGCTTGCCGGAGGGGGCGTAGCGCCGGACCGACGGCTCGGTCTCGGAGGTGATCAGGCGGCTGCCGTCGCGGTCGACGACCAGCGCCTCGGAGTCGAGCTCGGCGCCCTTCTCGTCCGTCAGCGGCACGACCCGCACCGGCTTGGCCGCGAGCCCTTCGCGTACCTCCAGGGAGAAGAGTTGCGACCGGTCGGAGAGCGCGGCGACCGTGCCGTCCCGGTCGACGGCGAGCGCCGAGAGGTTGCCCACCGCCGTGCCCTGGAATGTCGTCTTGTCGAGTCCGTCGGAGAACCCGTCGATCCGGGCGTACGGCGAGCAGGCGCGCGACGCGCCGTCCGCCCGCGACCGCGCCTGCGCCGGCCCGGCGACGGTCAGGCCGGCGGCCACCGTCAGCGCGGCGGTGGCGGCGGCGAGGACGGGTCGGATGCGCACGGGCGGGCCTCCTGGGGCTCGGACAGGCTTCGGCTGCTGTCGACGGTAGAGGCCCTGGTGCGGGGTGGGAGGCGGGTTGCCGGAACTCGCGGTGAACGTCCGGTTCACATCCCGGGGACGAGCTCCAGCAGCAGGTCGATGAGCTTGATGCCGACGAACGGCGCGACGAGGCCGCCCAGTCCGTAGACGCTCAGGTTGCGCCGCAGCAGCGCGTGCGCGGTGGAGGGGACGTAGCGGACGCCGCGCAGGGCGAGCGGGATCAGGGCGACGATGACGAGCGCGTTGAAGATGATCGCCGAGGCGATGGCCGAGGTGGGGCTGTGCAGGCCCATGATGTTGAGCTTCTCCAGGCCCTCGTAGCCGGCGACCCCGCCGAACATCGCCGGGACGATCGCGAAGTACTTCGCGACGTCGTTGCAGATGGAGAAGGTGGTGAGCGCGCCGCGGGTGATGAGCAGCTGCTTACCCACCTCGACGATGTCGATCAGCTTGGTGGGGCTGGAGTCCAGGTCGACCATGTTCCCGGCCTCCTTGGCGGCGGAGGTGCCGGTGTTCATGGCGACGCCGACGTCCGCCTGGGCGAGGGCCGGGGCGTCGTTGGTGCCGTCGCCCGTCATGGCGACGAGGTTGCCGCCCGCCTGTTCCTCCCGGATGCGGGCCAGCTTCTGCTCGGGCGTGGCCTCGGCCAGGAAGTCGTCGACCCCCGCCTCGGCGGCGATGGCCTTGGCGGTCAGCGGGTTGTCACCGGTGATCATGACGGTCTTGATGCCCATGCTGCGCAGGGCGGCAAAGCGCTCGGCGATGCCGGGCTTGACGATGTCCTTGAGGTGGACGGCGCCCAGGACGCGGGCGCCGTCGCGGTCCTCGACGGCGACGAGCAGGGGCGTGCCGCCGTCCGCCGCGATGGAGCCGACGATCCGGCGGGTGTCCTCGGGCACGTGGCCGCCACGGCGGGTCACCCACTGGACGACCGCGTTGCCCGCGCCCTTGCGGATGCGCAGGAAGTCGCCCTCGAAGGCGAAGTCGACACCGCTCATCCGGGTCTGCGCGGAGAACGGCACGAAGCGGCCGTGCGTGAAGTCCCCGCTGTGGTGGTGGATGCCGTACCGCTCGGCGAGCGCGACGATGGAGCGGCCCTCGGGCGTCTCGTCGGAGAGCGAGGACAACTGGGCCGCGTCCGCGAGGAGTTCGTGCGCCATCCCCTGGACGGGCACGAAGGCGGTCGCCTGCCGGTTGCCGAAGGTGATGGTGCCCGTCTTGTCCAGCAGCAGGGTGTTGACGTCGCCCGCGGCCTCGACGGCGCGGCCCGACAGGGCGAGGACGTTGCGCTGCACCAGCCGGTCCATGCCCGCGATGCCGATCGCGGAGAGCAGCGCGCCGATCGTGGTGGGGATCAGCGTCACCAGCAGCGCGACCAGCACGGTGATCGTCTGCGGGGCGCCCGCCCAGTCGGCCATGGGCTGGAGCGAGACCACGGCCAGGATGAAGATCACGGTGAGCGAGGCGAGCAGGATGTTCAGCGCCAGCTCGTTGGGGGTCTTCTGCCTGCTGGTGCCCTCGACCAGGGCGATCATGCGGTCGAGGAAGGTGTGGCCGGGGCGGGAGGTGATCCGTACGACGATCCGGTCCGACAGCACCGTCGTGCCGCCCGTCACGCCCGAACGGTCGCCGCCCGCCTCCCGGATGACCGGCGCGGACTCGCCCGTGATCGCCGACTCGTCCACGGCGGCGACCCCGTCGACGATCTCGCCGTCGCCCGGCACGGTGCCGCCCGCCTCGACGACCACGACGTCCTGCGGGCGCAGGTCGGTCGCGGGGACGCTCCGCTCCTCCCAGTCGCGGTGGTCCAGGCCCACGTGCCATCTGTTCAGCCGGCGCGCCACGATCGTCGACCGCGTCCGGCGCAGCGACTCCGCCTGCGCCTTGCCGCGGCCCTCCGCGACGGCCTCGGCGAGGTTGGCGAAGACGACGGTGAGCCAGAGCCAGCCGCTGATCAGCCAGGTGAAGACGGAGGGGTCCAGGACGGCGGAGAGCGTGGTGAGGACCGAGCCGACCTCGACCACGAACATCACGGGGTTCCTGACCATCACCCGCGGGTGCAGCTTCCGGGCGGCGTCCGGCAGGGACGCGATCAGCTGCTTGGGGTCGATGGCACCGCCCGCGACGGCCCGGTGCCTGCGCCGCCGCCCGACGACGGTGGGCGGGGTGGTGTCCTGCTGAGGGGCCAGGTGCAGCATCAAGGGCCTTCGGGTGAGGTGAACGATCACCTCACCCAACCGGCCGGGCGGGGGCCGCGCCGACGCCCTGACGGGCCCTTGTCGCCGAAGGGCACGGGCCTGACGGGGCCTTGACGCGGCCGCCCCCGGCGCGGCGCGTCAGCCCCGGGCGGCCGCGATCTGCCGGGACATGATCGTCGTCAGCTCGTACGCCGTGTGGGAGGCCGCCACGGAGGTGATCTCCGCGTGGTCGTAGGCGGGGGCCACCTCGACCAGGTCCGCGGAGACGAGGTTGCAGGAGGACAGGCCGCGGATGATCTCCAGCAGCTCGCGGGAGGTCAGGCCGCCCGCCTCCGGGGTGCCGGTGCCGGGGGCGTGGGCGGGGTCCAGGACGTCGATGTCGATGGAGATGTACAGCGGGCGGTCGCCGACGCGCTGGCGCAGCTGGTCGGCGATCTCGTCGACCCCGCGGCGCATGACGTCGGCGGAGGTGACGATGCCGAAGCCCATCTTCTCGTCGTCGGTGAGGTCCTTCTTGCCGTACAGCGGGCCGCGCGTGCCGACGTGGGACAGCGCCTCGGTGTCGAGGATGCCCTCCTCTACGGCGCGGCGGAACGGCGTGCCGTGGGTGTACTCGGCGCCGAAGTAGGTGTCCCAGGTGTCCAGGTGCGCGTCGAAGTGCAGCAGCGCCACCGGGCCGTGCTTCTTGGCGACCGAGCGCAGCAGCGGCAGCGCGATGGTGTGGTCGCCGCCCAGGGTCATCATCCGGGCGCCGGTGCCGAGCAGGTCGTCGGCCGCGGCCTCGATGGTCTCGACGGCCTCGTTGATGTCGAACGGGTTCGCGGCGATGTCACCGGCGTCGGCGACCTGCGCGAGCGCGAAGGGGGAGGCGTCCTGGGCCGGGTTGTACGGGCGCAGGAGGCGGGACGCCTCGCGGATGGCGTTGCCGCCGAAGCGGGCGCCCGGCCGGTAGGAGACGCCGGTGTCGAAGGGCACGCCCACGACGGCGACGTCGGTGGTGCCGACCTCGTCCAGGCGCGGCAGGCGGGCGAAGGTCGCCGGGCCCGCGTAGCGCGGGATCCGGGAGGAGTCGACGGGGCCGCGCGGTTCACGGGGGGCGGGGGTGCTCATACGGGAGCCTCTCGAAATCACGGACGCGTCACGGTCGGACCAACGTCGGGGCGGCGGCTGCGGACGTACCCGAGGGTAGGCAGGGCGGCGGGTTCCGCACATGTACGTACTGAAGGATCCGGCATCGCCATATGGACATCACGTCCATCGCGAGGCCGTCGGGGGAGAGAATGAGCCGTATGCCGATACCGAGCCGTGCCGAACTGATCGACCACCTTGTCCGTACGCGCGTCGCGGGCGCCGTGGCGACCCCGCGCGAGAACAACCTCGACCACTACCGCAAGCTCGCGGCCGGCGACCGGCGCCACTGGCTGGGCCTGGAGCTGGGCGACCGCTGGTCGGACGAGCAGGACGTGCTGGCCGTGATGGCGGAGCGCTGCGGCGTCAGCGACGACCTCGGCCACCGCTCGGGCCAGGACACGATCGACCCGGAGCTGACGGTCGACGGGCTGGAGCGGATGGCGGCGCTGCTGCGCAAGGCGGCTGAGGGGCGGCAGCGGGTGCTGCTGGCGACCGGCCACCCGGGCGGCCTGCTGGACGTGCACCACACGACGGCGAAGGCGCTGCGCGCGGCCGGCTGCGAGATCGTCCGGATCCCGGGCGGGCTCCGGGCGGACGAGGGCGTGGTCTGCCAGTTCGCGGACGTCGCCCTCTTCGAGGGCGGCGCGACGCTGTGGCACACGCACTCCCCCGCGCCGATGGCGACGATCCTCGACGCCCTCACCCGGGAGGGCCGCCCGCTGCCCGACCTGGTCGTCGCCGACCACGGCTGGGCGGGCTGCGCGGCGCAGCGCGGCATCGACGCGGTGGGCTACGCGGACAGCAACGACCCGGCGCTGTTCCTGGCGGAGGCGGAGGGAACGCTGCGGGTGGCCGTGCCGATGGACGACCACGTGGTGGATCCGCGGTTCTACGAGCCGATGACGGCGTATCTGCTGAACGCGGCGGGACTGCGGGTGCCGGCGTAGGCCGGTCGGAGCCTGGGCCGACGGAGCCTCGGAGCTTCCGCCGCCCGGGGCCGGGGGCCGGCCGGGGCCTCTGTCGCCCGGAGCCCGAAGTCGGCGGAGCCTCCGCCACGAGCCTGAGGCCGGTCCAAGCCCGAGCCCGGTCGACGCATCCGTCGGCCGGAGCCTGAGGCCGACCGAAGCATCAGTCACCCGGGGCCGGGGGGCCAGGCCGAGCCCGAGGCCCCTCGGAAGCCTCCGTCGCCCGGAACCCGAGCCCGGCCGAAGCATCCGTCACCCGCGGCCTGGGGCCGGCCGGAGCCCGAGCCCGGTCGAAGCATCCGTCGGCCGGGGCCAGAGGCCGGTCCGAGCCCGAGGCCGGTCGAAGCATCCGTCGCCCGGAGCCTGGGGCCGGTCCGAGCCCGAGCCCGGCCGAAGCATCCGTCACCACGAGCCCGAGGTCGGCCAAAGCATCCGTCGCCCGGAGCCTGGGGCCGGCCGGAGCCTCACGTCGGCCGGAGGCCGCCGGCGCCCCCCGCGTCAGCCGGAACAAGCCCGTCCGGCGCTTGAGGACACGCGGCGCAGCCGCGTCAGGGGGCCCGGGGCCTGCCCCGGGCAGAAGCTAAGCCTCCCCCGCCCCGCCGCCCCGCGGCAAACGCGGCACCCGCACCAGGCCCTCCTGGATCACCGACACCGCCAGCGCGCCGTTCTCCGTGAAGATGCGGCCACGCGCCAGGCCGCGCCCGCCGGAGGAGGTCGGGCTCTCCTGGTCGTAGAGCAGCCACTCGTCCGCCCGGAACGGCCGGTGGAACCACATCGCGTGGTCCAGGCTCGCCCCGACGACGTCCCCGACGGCCCAGCCGCCCCGCCCGTGCGCGAGCAGCACGGAGTCCAGGAGCGTCATGTCGGAGACATAGGTCGCCAGGCAGATGTGCAGCAGCGGATCGTCCGCCAGTTTGCCGTTCGTCCGGAACCAAACCTGCGACTTCGGTTCGCGGGGCTCCCCCACCTTGCCGAACGGCGGCTCCTCCGCGTAGCGCAGGTCGACCGCCGCGCGGGCGTCCAGCAGCCGGTCGAGCAGCCGCGGGTCGGCGAAGCGGTGCGCGTGGCGGGGCAGCATCTCGGCCGCGGTGGGCAGGGAGAGCGGGTCCGGCGCGGCCGGCATCGGCTCCTGGTGCTCCAGCCCCTCCTCGTGCGCCTGGAAGGACGCGGAGAGGTGGAAGACCGGCTGACCGTGCTGGACGGCGACGACCCGGCGGGTGGTGAAGGACCGCCCGTCGCGGATGCGGTCGACGGTGTAGACGATGGGCACCTCGGGGTCGCCGGGGCGCAGGAAGTAGGAGTGCAGGGAGTGCGGGAGCCGGTCCCCGGGGACCGTGCGCCCGGCGGCGACCAGGGCCTGGGCGGCGACCTGCCCGCCGAAGACGCGCGGCACCAGCGAGGGGCGGCTGGTGCCGCGGAAGATGTCCCGCTCGATCTGCTCGGGGTCGAGGACGGAGAGCAGGTCGTCCAGGGGTGTAAGGGGCTCGTTCATGGGCGTCTGGGGCTTACCGGCCGCTACAGGCCCATGGACTTGGCGATGATGGAGCGCATGACCTCGCTCGTACCGCCGTAGATCCGGCTGACGCGGGTGTCCGCGTACAGGCGGGCGATGGGGTACTCCATCATGTAGCCGTACCCGCCGTGCAGTTGGAGGCACTTGTCGATGACGACGGCGGCGCGCTCGGTGGTGAAGAGCTTCGCGGAGGCGGCGTCGGCGGCGGTCAGCTCGCCCGCGTCGTGGGCCTCCAGGGCGCGGTCCACGACCGCCTCCATCGCGTCGACCTCGGCCTTGCAGTCGGCGAGCACGAACTTGGTGTTCTGGAAGGCCGCGACGGACTGCCCGAAGACGGTGCGGTCCTTCACGTACGCCTTGGCGAACTCGACGGCCGCGGCGGACTGGGCGTACGCGCCCACGGCGATGTAGAGCCGCTCCTGCGGGAGGTTGTGGCCGAGGTAGCCGAACGCCTTGCCCTCCTCGCCGAGGAGATCCGCCACGGGCACCTTGACGTCGGTGAAGGAGAGTTCGGCGGTGTCGGAGGCGTGCAGGCCGAGCTTCTCCAGCTTGCGGCCGACGGCGTAGCCCTCGGAGTTCGTGTCGACGACGAGGATGGAGATGCCCGCGCGGCGGTCCTCGGGAGTGGGCGGCGCGGTGCGGGCGCAGACGAGCACCCGGTCGGCGAGCACGCCGCCGGTGATGAAGGTCTTCGCGCCGTTGAGGACGTAGTGCGTGCCGTCCTCGGAGAGCTTCGCGGTGGTCTTCATGCCGGCCAGGTCGGAGCCGGTGCCAGGCTCGGTCATGGCGATGGCGGTCATCATGTCGCCGGAGACGAAGGACGGCAGCCAGCGCCGCTTCTGCTCCTCGGTGGCGTACTTCAGGAGGTAGGGCAGGCACAGCGCGGTGTGCACGCTGCTGCCGCCGAAGCTGACGCCGGCGCGGGCGCACTCCTCGGTGACGACGGCGTGGAACTTGAAGCTGTGCTCACCCGCGCCGCCGTACTCCTCGGGCACCTCGATGCCGAAGACGCCCAGCTCGCCGAGCTTCTTGTAGAACTCGCGCGGCGCCGCACCGGCTTCGCGCCACTGCTCGTAGTACGGCACGACCTCCGCGGCGATGAAGTCGCGGATCGTCTCCCGGAACGCCTCGTGGTCCTCGCCGTACACGGTCCGACGCATGGCCATCCCCCAGTCTGCGTGTCACTAAGCGCTTGCTCAGGGGCGAAGTTACCCGGCGGTCATCGGGACTGTCCAGGGGTCGGCCTCCCGTTCTCGCGGGCGGGCGAGCCGTCCGAGAGGGCCGCGAGCGCGCCCAGCGCCAGGCGGCGCAGCAGGGCGGCGGTGGCCGCGCGGCCGGGGAGCGCGCCGGGGCGGCCGAGGTGGGGCGTGGAGTTGAGCAGGCCGAAGACGGCGTGGACGGCGGCGCGCGCCTCGGCCTCCTGGGCGCCTGGGTGCAGCCCGCGGACGACGTCGACCCACAGCTCCACGTACTGCCGCTGGAGGGAGCGCACCTGCTTGCGGTCGGCGTCGCGCAGCTGGCCCAGCTCGCGGTCGTGGAGGGTGATCAGCGCCCGGTCGTCGAGGGCGAAGTCGATATGGCCGTCGATGAGCGAGTCCAGCACGGCGGCCGCCCCGCCGCCCGCCGCGACGGCCTCGGCCACCCGCTTGCGGCCGCCCGCGAAGAGCCGCTCGCTGATGCCCACCAGCAGTTCGGCGAGCATCGCGTCCTTGCCCGCGAAGTGGCGGTAGAGACCGGGCCCGCTGATGCCGACGGCCGCCCCTATCTCGTCGACGCCGACGCCGTGGAAGCCGCGCTCGGCGAAGAGGCGGGCGGCCTCCTGGAGGATCTGCGCCCGGCGGTTGGAGGCGGCCGGGGTGCGGGTCGGTGCGTTGTTCACGAAATCGATTCTAGACAGCGGCGTTAGTGGTCGTTAACCTGAAGCCAGTGTGTTAACGCTCATTAACCGAGCAAGGGAGCTCGAGCACATGCAGCAGGCACCGGTGCTGGGGAGCACCGCGGACCCCGCGTCCGATTCCTGGCGGACCAACGAGGCGGCGCACCGCGAGCTGTCCGCGGGGCTGCGGGAGCGGCTCGCCGCGGCGCGGCTGGGCGGCGGCGAGAAGGCCCGGGCGCGGCACACCGCGCGCGGCAAGCTGCTGCCGCGCGACCGGGTCGACGCCCTGCTGGACCCGGGGTCGCCGTTCCTGGAGCTCGCGCCGCTGGCGGCCGAGGGGATGTACGGCGGGGCCGCCCCGGCGGCGGGCGTGATCGCGGGGATCGGCCGGGTGTCCGGACGCGAGACGGTGATCGTCGCCAACGACGCCACCGTCAAGGGCGGCACGTATTACCCGATGACGGTGAAGAAGCACCTGCGCGCCCAGGAGATCGCCCTGGAGAACCGGCTGCCGTGCCTGTATCTGGTGGATTCCGGCGGCGCCTTCCTGCCCATGCAGGACGAGGTCTTCCCGGACCGCGACCACTTCGGCCGGATCTTCTACAACCAGGCGCGGATGTCCGGCGCGGGCATCCCGCAGATCGCCGCGGTCCTGGGCTCGTGCACGGCCGGCGGCGCGTACGTGCCCGCGATGAGCGACGAGGCGGTCATCGTGCGCGGCCAGGGCACGATCTTCCTCGGCGGTCCGCCGCTGGTGAAGGCCGCCACCGGTGAGGTCGTCACCGCGGAGGAGCTGGGCGGCGGCGAGGTCCACTCCAAGGTCTCCGGCGTCACCGACCACCTCGCCGAGGACGACGCGCACGCCCTGCGGATCGTGCGGACGATCGTCTCCACCCTGCCGGAGCGCGGGGCGCCGCCCTGGCCGGTGGAGCCGGTGGAGGAGCCCAAGGCCGACCCCGCGGGGCTCTACGGCGCGGTCCCGGTCGACTCCCGCACGCCCTATGACGTGCGCGAGGTCATCGCGCGCGTGGTGGACGGCTCGCGGTTCGCGGAGTTCAAGGCCGAGTTCGGGCAGACCCTGGTGACCGGCTTCGCCCGGATCCACGGCCACCCGGTGGGCATCGTCGCCAACAACGGCATCCTCTTCTCCGAGTCCGCCCAGAAGGGCGCGCACTTCATCGAGCTGTGCGACCAGCGCGGCATCCCCCTGGTCTTCCTCCAGAACATCTCGGGCTTCATGGTCGGCCGGCAGTACGAGGCGGGCGGCATCGCCAAGCACGGCGCGAAGATGGTGACGGCGGTCGCCTGCGCCCGTGTCCCCAAGCTGACGGTCGTCATCGGCGGGTCGTACGGCGCGGGCAACTACTCGATGTGCGGGCGCGCCTATTCGCCGCGCTTCCTGTGGATGTGGCCCAACGCCAAGATCTCCGTGATGGGCGGCGAGCAGGCCGCGTCCGTCCTCGCCACCGTCAAGCGCGATCAGCTGGAGGCGCGCGGCGAGGAGTGGAGCGCCGAGGAGGAGGACGCCTTCCGCGCCCCGATCCGCGAGCAGTACGAGACGCAGGGCAGCGCCTATTACGCCACCGCGCGGCTGTGGGACGACGGCGTCATCGACCCGCTGGAGACCCGTCAGGTGCTGGGCCTGGCGCTGACGGCCTGTGCCAACGCCCCGCTGGGTGAGCCCGGCTACGGCGTCTTCCGGATGTGAGGCGGAGCATGTTCGACACTGTCCTTGTCGCCAACCGAGGCGAGATCGCCGTACGGGTCATCCGTACGCTGCGCGCGCTCGGCATCCGCTCCGTCGCCGTCTTCAGCGACGCGGACGCCGACGCCCGGCACGTACGGGAGGCCGACACGGCCGTGCGGATCGGCCCGGCGGCCGCCGCCGAGAGCTATCTGTCGATCGAGCGGCTGCTGGAAGCGGCCCGCAGGACGGGCGCGCGGGCCGTCCACCCCGGCTACGGCTTCCTCGCCGAGAACGCGGCCTTCGCGCGGGCGTGCGCGGACGCGGGCCTGGCCTTCATCGGCCCGCCCGCCGAGGCGATCTCGCTCATGGGCGACAAGATCCGCGCGAAGGAGACGGTCAAGGCGGCGGGCGTGCCCGTCGTCCCCGGCTCCTCGGGCAGCGGGCTGAGCGACGCCGAACTGGCCGCCGCGGCGCACGAGATCGGCATGCCGGTCCTGCTGAAGCCCTCCGCGGGCGGCGGCGGCAAGGGCATGCGGCTCGTGCGCGACGCGGCGCTGCTGGGCGAGGAGATCGCCGCCGCACGGCGCGAGGCGCGCGGCTCCTTCGGTGATGACACGCTGCTGGTCGAGCGCTGGGTCGACCGCCCCCGGCACATCGAGATCCAGGTGCTCGCCGACGGCCACGGCAATGTCATCCACCTCGGGGAGCGCGAGTGCTCCCTCCAGCGCCGTCACCAGAAGATCATCGAGGAGGCGCCGTCCCCGCTGCTGGATCCGGCCACGCGCGCGGCGATGGGCGAGGCGGCCGTCCAGGCCGCGCGCTCGTGCGGCTATACGGGCGCGGGCACGGTGGAGTTCATCGTGCCGGGCGACGACCCCGCCTCGTACTACTTCATGGAGATGAACACCCGCCTCCAGGTGGAGCACCCCGTCACCGAGCTGATCACCGGGCTGGACCTGGTGGAGTGGCAGGTGCGGGTCGCCGCCGGCGAGCGGCTGGGCATCGCCCAGGAGGACGTGACCCTGACCGGGCACGCGGTCGAGGCCCGCATCTGCGCGGAGACCGCGCGGGTCAGTGGTGACCGCGTCGACTTCCTGCCGTCGGCGGGCACGGTGCGGCTGCTGCGCGAGCCCGCGGGCGAGGGCGTGCGGGTCGACTCGGGCCTCTCCGAGGGCACGGAGGTCGGCACCTCCTACGACCCGATGCTCGCCAAGGTCATCGCCTACGGCCCGGACCGGGCGACGGCGCTGCGGCGACTGCGCGCGGCCCTGGCGGAGACGGTGGTGCTGGGCGTCGACACCAACGCGGGCTTCCTGCGGCGGCTGCTGGCGCACCCGGCGGTGGTCGCGGGCACGCTGGACACGGGCCTGGTCGACCGGGAAGCGGCGGCGCTCGTGCGGTCGGCGGTGCCCGAGGAGGTCTACGCGGCGGGCGCGCTGCTGCGGCAGGCGGCGCTGGAGCCGGACGACGCGGCCGCCGGGGGCTGGACGGACCCCTTCTCCCTGCCGACCGGCTGGCGACTGGGCGGCGAACCGGCCTGGACGGTCCACCACTTCCGGGTGCCGGGCCAGGAGCCGGTGGCGGCCCGGGTCCGCGGCACGGGCACGGCGACGGAGATCGCGCTGGAGGGCGCGGCTCCACAAGGCGGTACGAGCACCCCGGCCCGCCTGGTCCGGCTCGACGGCGCCGTCCTCACCCTCGAACTGGACGCCCTGGCCCACCGCTTCACCCACGCCCCCGCCCCGGAGGGCACCTGGCTCGGGCGCGACGGCGACGCCTGGCTCGTGCGCGAGCACGACCCCGTGGACGCGCGCGGCGGCGCGAGCGCGGCCGGCGCCGACACCCTCACCGCCCCCATGCCCGGCACCGTCACCGTCGTGAAGGCCGCCGTGGGGGACGAGGTCTCCGCCGGGCAGAGCCTCCTCGTCGTCGAGGCGATGAAGATGGAGCACGTCATCGCCGCCCCGCACGACGGCACCGTCACCGAGCTGGACGTCCGGGCCGGCGACACCGTCGCCATGGACCAGGTCCTGGCCGTCGTCACCCCCGCCGTCGTCACCCCCGCGGAGGAGTCATGATCGAAGGACTGCCGATGACCGTGCCGGAGCCCGGTCTCCCGGCGCGCGTGCGGATCCACGAGGTGGGCCCGCGCGACGGCCTGCAGAACGAGAAGGCGGTCGTGCCGGTCGAGGTGAAGGCGGAGTTCATCCGCCGCCTCGCCGCGGCCGGGCTCGGCACCGTGGAGGCGACCAGCTTCGTGCACCCCAAGTGGGTGCCCCAGCTGGCCGACGCCGAGCAGTTGGTGCCGATGCTGGACGGCGTGCCGGCCCGCCTGCCCGTCCTGGTGCCCAACGCGCGCGGCCTGGACCGCGCGCTCGCCCTGGGCGTCCGGGAGATCGCCGTCTTCGGCAGCGCCACCGAGTCGTTCGCGAAGGCCAATCTCAACCGCACGGTGGACGAGTCCCTGGAGATGTTCGCCCCGGTCGTCGCCACGGCCCGCGAGGCGGGCGCGCGGGTGCGCGGCTATCTGTCCATGTGCTTCGGCGACCCCTGGGAAGGGGCCGTCCCCGTCGAGCAGGTGGTGCGGGTCGCCCGCCGCCTGCTGGATCTCGGCTGTGACGAGCTGAGCCTCGGCGACACGATCGGCGTGGCGACACCGGGCCACGTCACCGCGCTGCTGACCGCGTTGAACGGCGCCGGGCTGCCGACCGACCGGCTCGCCGTGCACTTCCACGACACGTACGGCCAGGCCCTCGCGAACACCCTCGCGGCGCTCCGGCACGGCGTGACCACGGTCGACGCCTCCGCGGGCGGCCTCGGCGGCTGCCCGTACGCCAAGAGCGCGACGGGCAATCTCGCCACCGAGGATCTCGTCTGGATGCTCGACGGCCTCGGTGTCGACACCGGGGTCGATCTCGGCCTGCTCACCGCCACCAGCGTGTGGATGGCCGGCCGGCTGGGCCGGCCCAGTCCGTCCCGCACCGTCCGCGCCCTCTCCCACCAGGAGCCCTGAGCCATGTCGCTGGACCACCGCCTCTCCCCCGAGCACGAGGAACTCCGCCGCACCGTCGAGGAGTTCGCGCACGACGTCATCGCGCCGAAGATCGGCGACTTCTACGAGCGCCACGAGTTCCCGTACGAGATCGTGCGGGAGATGGGCCGCATGGGCCTGTTCGGACTGCCCTTCCCCGAGGAGTACGGCGGGATGGGCGGTGACTATCTGGCGCTCGGGCTCGCCCTGGAGGAGCTGGCCCGGGTCGACTCCTCGGTGGCGATCACCCTGGAGGCCGGGGTGTCGCTGGGCGCGATGCCGGTCTTCCGCTTCGGCACGGAGGAGCAGAAGCGGGAGTGGCTGCCCAAGCTGTGCTCCGGCGAGATGCTGGGCGCCTTCGGGCTGACGGAGCCGGGCGCCGGCTCGGACGCGGGCGGCACCCGCACCACCGCGCGGCTGGACGAGGCCACGGACGAGTGGGTGATCAACGGCACCAAGTGCTTCATCACCAACTCCGGCACCGACATCACCGGCCTGGTCACCGTCACCGCCGTCACCGGCCGCAAGCCCGACGGCAAGCCGCTGATCTCCTCGATCATCGTGCCGTCCGGGACGCCCGGCTTCACCGTCGCCGCCCCGTACTCCAAGGTCGGCTGGAACGCCTCGGACACCCGGGAGCTGTCGTTCTCCGACGTACGCGTGCCGAGGGCGAACCTGCTGGGCGAGGAGGGGCGCGGCTACGCCCAGTTCCTGCGGATCCTGGACGAGGGCCGGATCGCGATCTCCGCGCTGGCGACCGGCCTGGCGCAGGGCTGTGTGGACGAGTCGGTGAAGTACGCCAGGGAGCGCGAGGCGTTCGGCCGCCCGATCGGCGCGAACCAGGCGATCCAATTCAAGATCGCCGACATGGAGATGCGGGCGCACACGGCCCGGATCTCCTGGCGGGACGCGGCGTCGCGGCTGGTGCACGGCGAGCCGTTCAAGAAGGAGGCGGCGCTCGCGAAGCTGTACTCCTCGGAGATCGCGGTGACCAACGCGCGCGAGGCCACCCAGATCCACGGCGGCTACGGCTTCATGAACGAATACCCGGTGGCCCGCATGTGGCGCGACTCCAAGATCCTGGAGATCGGCGAGGGTACGAGCGAGGTCCAGCGCATGCTGATCGCCCGGGAGCTGGGTCTGTAAGCGGCCCCGGGAGAAGAACCGGAACAGCGTCCCGCCCCGGATCCGGCCCCCAGCGGCCCGGCTCCGGGGCGGATCCCTGTCAAGATCACCGATCTGTCCCCAAAGAGCGCTTTCCACCGCTTGGCCGCTTCCACCCCTCCCTCTTGCCCGATATCGGGCAGGATTCTTGCGAAACGTCGCGGCACCCCGCAGTATCGACGGGTGCTCGAACGCCGTACTTCCCATGACGACCTGGTGGATCACCTGGTGCGCAGCACGCCGCTTCAGCGCGGCGAGGCCGCCCGGGTGGTCCTGGACGTCCTGGCGTACTTCGACGAGACGACCGAGGCGTTCGTCCGCCGCCGCCACCGCGAGCTCCAGTCCGGCGGACTGCGCAACGCGGAGATCTTCGAGCGGATCTCGGCGGAGCTGCCGCACCGCGCGGTGGCGCCACCCGAACTCTCGCTGCGGCAGCTGCGCCGCATCGTCTACGGCTGATCACGGCGGCTCCTGCCGCCGTCGAGCATCACTGAACTTCGCCTGGGAGGGCTCACTATGTGCGGAATCGTCGGATATATCGGTAAGCGCGATGTCGCTCCGCTGCTGCTGGAGGGCCTCCAGCGCCTGGAGTACCGCGGTTACGACTCCGCCGGCATCGCCCTGCACGCCGGCGGCAAGGCCGGCGGCCTGAAGACCGCCAAGGCCAAGGGCCGCGTCCGCGAGCTGGAGGCGCGCCTGCCCAAGCGCTTCGCGGGCAGCACCGGCATCGCCCACACCCGCTGGGCCACCCACGGCGCCCCGAACGACGTCAACGCCCACCCGCACGTGGACGCCGAGGAGAAGGTCGCCGTCGTCCACAACGGCATCGTCGACAACGCCTCGGACCTGCGCGCCCGGCTGACCGCCGACGGCGTCGTCTTCCTCTCCGACACCGACACCGAGGTCCTCGCCCACCTCGTCGCCCGCTCCCAGGCCGCGACGCTGGAGGAGAAGGTCCGCGAGGCGCTGCGCCACATCGAGGGCACGTACGGCATCGCCGTGCTGCACGCCGACTTCCCGGACCGCATCGTCGTCGCCCGCAACGGCTCGCCCGTCGTGCTGGGCATAGGCGAGAAGGAGATGTTCGTCTCCTCCGACGTCGCCGCCCTGGTGAGCCACACCCGCCAGGTCGTCACCCTCGACGACGGCGAGATGGCCACCCTGAAGGCCGACGAGTACCGCACGTACACCACCGAGGGCTCCGCCACCTCGGCCCAGCCGACCACCGTGGAGTGGGAGGCCGAGTCGTACGACATGGGCGGCCACGACACGTACATGCACAAGGAGATCCACGAGCAGGCCGACGCCGTGGACCGCGCGCTGCGCGGCCGCATCGACGACCGCTTCTCCACCGTGCACCTGGGCGGCCTCAACCTCGACGCCCGTGACGCGCGCGCCGTGCGCCGGGTGAAGATCCTCGGCTGCGGCACCTCCTACCACGCGGGCCAGATCGGCGCCCAGATGATCGAGGAGCTCGCGCGGATCCCCTCCGACGCCGAGCCCGCCTCGGAGTTCCGCTACCGCAACCCGGTCGTGGACCCCGACACCCTCTACATCGCGGTGTCCCAGTCCGGTGAGACCTACGACGTCCTCGCCGCCGTGCAGGAGCTCAAGCGCAAGGGCGCCCGCGTCCTGGGCCTGGTGAACGTGGTCGGCTCGGCGATCGCCCGCGAGACCGACGGCGGCATCTACGTCCACGCCGGCCCCGAGGTCTGCGTCGTCTCCACCAAGTGCTTCACCAACATGGTGGTCTCCTTCGGGCTGCTCGCCCTGCACCTGGGCCGCATCCGCGACCTGTCCGTCGCCGACGGCAAGCGGATCATCGAGGGCCTGCGCAAGCTGCCCGCCCAGATCGCCGAGATCCTGGCGAACGAGGCGGAGATCGAGAAGCTGGCCGGGGAGTACGCGGACGCCAAGTCGATGATGTTCATCGGCCGGGTGCGCGGCTACCCCGTCGCCCGTGAGGCGTCGCTGAAGCTCAAGGAGGTCTCGTACATCCACGCCGAGGCGTACCCCGCCTCCGAGCTGAAGCACGGCCCGCTGGCGCTGATCGAGCCCGCGATGCCGACCGTGGCGATCGTGCCGGACGACGAGCTGCTGGAGAAGAACCGCGCCGCGCTGGAGGAGATCAAGGCCCGCAGCGGCCGCATCCTCGCCGTCGCGCACCAGGTGCAGGAGAAGGCCGACCACACGATCGTGGTGCCGAAGAACGAGGACGAGCTGGACCCGATCCTCATGGGCATCCCGCTCCAGCTGCTGGCCTACTACACGGCGAAGGCCATGGGCCGCGACATCGACAAGCCGCGCAACCTGGCGAAGTCCGTCACCGTCGAGTAGTGACCCCCGGGGCCCTCGGGCCCCCGCAGACCGGTCCTGCCGCACCTGTCCTGCGGCGGGTCCGGAACAGCCCTCCCCACGCGTGCCACCCGTCCGCGCGGGGAGGGCTGTCTCCCCTTGCCGGCGGCACTCTCCCGCCGGCGGACGCCGCCGGTCCCGGGAACCGTCACCTCCCGTCCGGCAGCACGTCACCGCCCCGATTCCTACCCGCCACCGGGGCCGTACCCACCCCTACGCGCGGGTAGATTCATGAGCCGTCAAACGCGCGGCACGGGATCATGCCCCGGACGGGCGACGGGAGTTGACGCGGCCAGGGCCAGAATCAGGCCCAGGCTCAGGGTCAGGGGATGACGACGACCGGCCGCTGCGCGCGCCGCGCCAGCCGCCCCGCGACCGAGCCGAAGATGCGGCCGACCAGACCGTGGGTGGAACCGACGACGATCGCGTCCGCCGCGTACTCCCGGCCGACCTCCTCCAGTTCGTGACAGATGTCGCCACCGCGCTCGACGAGGATCCACGGCACCTCGGACAGATGGTCCGCACAGGCCAGTTCGAGGCCCAGGACCTCGGTGCGGTGGTCCGGGACGTCCACGAAGACCGGCGGCTCGCAGCCCGCCCACACGGTCGTCGGCAGCCGGTTGGCCACATGGACGATGATCAGGCCCGAGCCGGAGCGCCGGGCCATCCCGATTGCATACGCAAGCGCTCGCTCACTCGACATGGAACCGTCGAAGCCCACCACGACACCGTGCTGGAACGCCGGATCGCAGGAATGGCGTGATTCTTCCGCCGCTTCGGGGTGCGCCGCTTGATCGGCGACCCGCTTGCGGTCCGCGGGTTCGGGGAATTCGTGACCGGCCATCGGTGTCTCGGCGAAGGATGTCCTCGTGCGGAGGGATCAGCGGTGGACTGGTTGCAGTTGTCAGAGGAGGAGCAGAAGCAAGCGCCGGGAAAGACGCGGCCCGGAGCGTCCCACAGGATCATGGACGAGAAATCCGTCCGGGATTCATCTTTTCAAGCACTTACCTTCAAGGGTACGGCGACACCCGCCGCCTGCCCAGAGGCCGCCCGGCGGGACGGCCCGGAGCGGCCGGGACGGCGGCCCCGTCCCCGGGCCCGGGGACACGAGGACGCCGGGCGTTCCCCGGAGCATGCACGAGGGCGGCCCGCAGCGCAATGCCTCCGCAGCAACGCGGCCGTACTCCTGATGCACGCGGCGCAGTGACCCAGGCGCCCGGCCGGGCGTTGTACCACCGTCAGCCGCCGCCAGCAGGGAGCCGCTCCGTGCCCGGAACCCGTGATCACACCCGCGCCGACGACTCCGGGGCGGAGTCCCCCGATCCGGTGAGCGATGTGGTCCGCTGGGCGGCCTTCAGCTGTGTGCTCGTCCCTGTCGTCCTGCTGATGTGCGGTCAGTCCTTCGGCGGGGCCGCCGGCACCGCGGCCGGTCTGGTGGCCCTCACCTGCGTCTGCCGCGCGCTGCTGCGCCGCTCCGAACGCACCGCGGCACAGGCGCCGCCCAGGCCCCACCCGGCGCCGCCGGCACCGGAATCCAGCCTTCCGCATCGCGGCCGCCACGGCCGCACGGGCGTCGGCAGCCATCGCGGCAGCAGTCGGCCGGGCGCGTCCGCGCCGGGCGGCACACGGGGCGCGCCCCGGGGTGATACGCCGGGTAGTACGCCCGGTGAATGACACCTTCGTACGGATGCACCCGTTGGTTTTCGGCCAACTTCAGGCCGAACCCCTCACCTTGGCCTGAGCAGCCCCCAACAGCCGGTCGACCAGCAAGGAAAGGACCGCGGAGGGCGGTTGCACCCTACGGGGATTGGGCATGGGCGAGAGGCGTACTTTTCACCGAGCCCTGCAAGTGCAACGCTTCGTGATCGAACGCTTCGCGCCAAGTTGTCATGTCGACATAGAGCCGGGTGGTGAACTGGTCACCGCGACTCCGTGTGACGCAGTAGATTCGATCTTGGCCATGACCGGCGGGGGAACCGTTCAGGACCGAGGGGAAACGTGCAGGACCGAGAGGACTCGACCGCCGAGGGGGGCTTAGCGCCATGAGCCAGGACTCCACGACCGTACCGGAGACCACGCGCAAGCTCTCCGGACGCCGCCGCCGGGAGATCGTCGCAGTGCTGCTATTCAGCGGCGGCCCCATCTTCGAAAGCTCCATTCCGCTCTCAGTGTTCGGGATCGACCGACAGGACGCTGGGGTACCCCGCTACCGACTGCTGGTATGCGCGGGCGAAGATGTGCCATTGCGAACAACCGGCGGCCTGGAATTGACCGCACCGTACGGCCTGGAGGCACTCTCCCGGGCCGGCACCGTCGTCGTACCGGCCTGGCGGTCGATCACCCAGCCGCCGCCCACCGCCGCACTCGACGCACTGCGCCGCGCCCATGAAGAGGGTGCCCGCATCGTGGGGCTGTGCACCGGTGCCTTTGTACTGGCCGCCGCGGGCCTGCTCGACGGCAGGCCCGCCACCACCCATTGGATGTACGCGCCCACACTCGCCAAGCGCTATCCGTCGGTCCATGTGGACCCGCGGGAGCTCTTCGTCGACGACGGTGACGTACTGACCTCCGCGGGCACCGCGGCAGGCATCGACCTGTGCCTGCACATCGTCCGCACCGACCACGGCGCCGACGCGGCGGGGGCCCTGGCCCGCCGTCTCGTCGTGCCGCCCCGCCGCAGCGGCGGACAGGAGCGCTATCTCGACCGGTCTTTACCGGAGGAGATCGGCGCCGACCCGCTCGCCGAGGTCGTCGCCTGGGCGCTGGAGCATCTCCACGAGCAGTTCGACGTGGAGACGCTGGCGGCCCGCGCCTATATGAGCCGCCGCACCTTCGACCGGCGGTTCCGCTCGCTCACCGGGAGCGCCCCGCTGCAGTGGCTCATCACTCAGCGGGTGCTCCAGGCGCAGCGGCTCCTGGAGACCTCGGACTATTCCGTGGACGAGGTCGCCGGGCGCTGCGGCTTCCGCTCACCCGTGGCCCTGCGGGGTCACTTCCGCAGGCAGCTGGGGTCCTCCCCGGCCGCCTACCGCGCCGCCTACCGGGCGCGCCGCCCGCAGAGCGGCGTGGCCGACCGGCCCGAACGGGGCGAGCGGCCGGACCGGCCGGAGCGCTCCGACCGGTTCGACCGGGCGGAGCTGGGCGAGCAGCGCAGCGGGGAGCCGGCGGTGATGGCGATGCGGCGGACGGCCCTGGCCGGCGCCCATGCCGTCGCGGGCCCGGTCATGGCCACTCCACCACCACATAGCGGGCATGGGGGACATATCACCCAGTCCGCTTCCCACGGTGGACACGGTGGCGGCCATCTCGGCGGCGGGGGCGGTCCGGATCCGGGCAAGCCGGAGTCGGACCTCTACACCCCACGCCTGCCCGGCCAGCGGGAACGCCCCGTAGGGTGAGACGCATGAACGATCGCATGGTGTGGATCGACTGTGAGATGACCGGGCTCTCACTGTCGCAGGACGCGCTCATCGAGGTGGCCGCCCTGGTCACCGACTCGGAGCTGAACATCCTCGGCGACGGCGTGGACATCGTCGTCCGCCCGCCCGCCGAGGCCCTGACCACCATGCCCGAGGTGGTGCGCCAGATGCACACGGCCTCCGGGCTGCTCGCGGAGCTGGACAACGGGACGACGCTCGAGGACGCGGAGCGGCAGGTCCTTGCGTACGTCCGCGAGCACTGCCCGGAGCCGGGCAAGGCCCCGCTGTGCGGAAACTCGGTCGGCACCGACCGCGGCTTCCTCGCGCGGGACATGCCGGCGCTGGAGGACCACCTGCACTACCGGATCGTCGATGTGTCGTCAGTGAAGGAGCTGGCCCGCCGCTGGTATCCGCGGGCCTACTTCAGCAGTCCGAAGAAGAGCGGCAACCACCGGGCGCTCGCGGACATCCGCGAGTCGATCGCCGAGCTCCGCTACTACCGCGAGGCGATCTTCGTGCCGCAGCCCGGCCCGGACTCGGACACGGCGAAGGCCATCGCGGCCCGGCACGTGCTGCCCGCTCAGGGGGAGTGACGCAGCTCGCTCCCGGAACCGGCGCCACCTGGGAGCGAGCACCCCCGAAGACCCTGTACACTTTTTCTCAGCCGGTGGGAAACACACCGGACATGGTGGGTATAGCTCAGCTGGCAGAGCACCTGGTTGTGGTCCAGGATGTCGCGGGTTCAAGTCCCGTTACTCACCCTGATCGAAGGCCCCGTTCCGCGAAAGCGGACCGGGGCCTTCGGCGTTGGCGGCTGCTCCCCCGGGGCGTGCGCCTGTAGCCCCTAGGAGTGAGCCGGGGCCCGGGCGGGGAGAGTTCACCGCCCGTCCGGGGGAAGGCTCAGATGTCGCAGTGCGCACTGCGGCCGGCGCCGCGCCGTGGCATCTGACGGAAGGTCGTGACCGATGGCCCGTGACCCGGTGGAAGCCCGCAGGCCCGGCGAGGGGTCCCGCCCCGGACGACCGTGAGCGCCCCGGTGGGCGGCCCGCGCCGCCCGGGACCGGCGCCCGTGGCGCTCGCCACCGCCATCGCGCTCGCCGTGGCCCTGCTCGGCAGCTGCGCCAGGGACGACGAGGACGCGAAGCCGGCCGGCGGCCGGACCACCGTCACCATCGGCACCTTCGGGGTCTTCGGCTACAAGCAGGCGGGGCTCTACGCGGAGTACGAGCGGCTGCACCCGGACGTCACGATCAAGGAGAGCGTGATCGAGCGGAACGACACCTATTACCCCCAGTTGCTGACGCACCTCGCGGCGGGCAGCGGCCTCTCCGACATCCAGGCCGTGGAGGTGGGCAACATCCACGACGTGGCCACCACCCAGGCCGACCGCTTCGAGGACTTCTCCCGGGTCCCGGGCGTGCGCAAGGGCGACTGGCTGGACTGGAAGTGGGCGCAGGCCACGTCCGCCGACGGCAGGACGGTCGGCCTCGGCACGGACATCGGGCCCATCGCCGTCTGCTATCGCAAGGACCTCTTCGAGAAGGCCGGGCTGCCCACGGACCGCGAACGCGTCGGCAGGCTGTGGGCCGGTGACTGGCGGAAGTACCTCGACGTCGGCCGGGCGTACCGGAGCAAGGCACCGGCCGGCACGGTCTTCACCGACTCCGCGGCCGGGATCTACAACGCGTCCATCCACGGCTACGCCGAGCGCTACTACGACCGGCGCGGCAGGGCGGTCTACCGCCGGAGTCCAGCGGTCAGGACCTCCTGGCGGCTGGCCGTGCAGGCGGCGCGCGGCGGGCTGACGGCCAGGCTCAAGCAGTTCGAGAAGCCCTGGGACCAGGCGTTCGCCAACAGCCGCTTCGCGACCGTGGCCTGTCCGCCGTGGATGCTCGGCTACATCAAGGAGAAGGCGGGCGCGGCGGGCAAGGACAAATGGGACGTGGCCCCCGCGCCGAGGCCCGCCAACTGGGGCGGCTCCTTCATCACCGTGCCCAAGGGCGCCCGCCACCGGGCGGCGGCGATCGCGCTCGCGGTCTGGCTGACGGCGCCCGAGCAGCAGGCCAAGCTCTTCGACCGGCAGGCGAGCATCCCCTCCACCCCCGCCTCGTACGCCATGCCGCTGGTCCGGGACGCGCGCAACCCCTACTTCGGGGGCGCGCCGACCGGGCGGATCTTCGCGGAGGCCGCCCGGAACATCCCGACCCTGGTGATCGGCCCCAAGGAGCAGCAGATCGGGACGGCCTTCACCGATGTGGCGATCCCCCAGGTCGAGCAGCAGGGCAGGGCGCCCCGGGCGGCCTGGAAGGCGGCGCAGAAGGAGATCGACAACGCGGTGGACGAATGACGGCGACCGCCGAGACCCTCCGGGACACGGACGCCCCACCGCCCGGGGGCACGGAGAAGGGGCGGAGCGGGCCGCGGCCCTGGCGCAGCCGGCTCTGCCGGTGGGACGTGCGCTACAGCCCTTACGCCTTCGTCGCGCCCTTCTTCCTCTTCTTCTCCGCCTTCGGGGTCTTCCCCCTCCTCTACACCGGCTGGGCCTCGCTGCACCGGGTGGACCTCGCGTCGCCGGACCACATGGAGTGGGCGGGCGCGCACAACTACCTCCGGCTGCTGGACGACGACTTCTTCTGGAACGCGCTGCGCAACACCTTCACCATCGGGGTCCTCTCCACGGTCCCCCAGCTGCTGATGGCCCTCGGCCTGGCCCATCTGCTCCACTTCCGGCTGCGCGCCGCCTCCTTCTGGCGGGTCGCGCTGCTGACCCCGTACGCCACCTCGGTCGCCGCCGCGACGCTCGTCTTCGTGCTGCTCTACGGGCGGGACTACGGGATGGTCAACTGGGCGCTGGGCGCGGCCGGGATGGGGCCGGTCGACTGGCAGAGCGGCCGGTGGACCTCCCAGCTGGCGGTCGCCTCGATCGTGATCTGGCGGTGGACGGGCTACAACGCGCTGATCTATCTGGCGGCGATGCAGGCCGTGCCGGACGAGCTCTACGAGTCGGCGGCGCTGGACGGCGCGTCGCGGACGCAGCAGTTCCGCCATGTCACCGTGCCCGCGCTGCGGCCGACGATCCTCTTCACCGTGGTCGTCTCCACGATCGGGGCGACCCAGCTCTTCGGCGAGCCGCTGCTGTTCGGCGGGGCGGGCGGGCAGAAGGGCGGCGCCGCGCACCAGTTCCAGACGCTGGGGCTCTATCTCTACGAACAGGGCTGGTTCGACTTCCATCTCGGGCGCGCCTGCGCCGTCGCCTGGACGATGTTCCTCATCCTGCTGCTGATCGGCGCGGTCAATATCGTGATCGCGCGGCGGCTGGGGAAGACCCGGTGAGGGGCTGATGTGACGATCACTTCGACCGGGCGAGCCGGACGGCAGCTGCACGGCGGGCCGGTCACGTACGCCGTGCTGACGCTGTTCACCGTGGGCTCGCTCTTCCCCCTGGTGTGGACGGCGATCGCCGCGTCGCGCGACAACACGCGGCTGGCGCGGACGCCGCCGCCCTTCTGGTTCGGCGGCAGGCTGGCGAAGAACCTCGGGACGGCGTGGGGCGACGCCCACATGGGCCTCGCGCTCCTCAACACCACGCTGGTGGCGGGCACGGTCGCCCTGGGCACGGTGCTGTTCAGCACCGTGGCCGGCTTCGCCTTCGCCAAGCTGCGCTTCCGGTTCAGGGACACGCTGCTGCTGCTGACGGTCGGGACGATGATGGTCCCGCCGCAGCTGAGCGTCGTGCCCCTCTTCATGGTCGTCGCCGAGCTGGGCTGGACCGACCAGCTCCAGTCGGTGGTGCTGCCCACGCTGGTCAGCGCCTTCGGAGTCTTCTTCATGCGGCAGTATCTGGTGGAGGCGCTGCCCACCGAGCTGATCGAGGCGGCCCGCGTGGACGGCGCGAACAGCCTGCGGGTGGTGTGGCACATCGTCCTGCCCGTCGCGCGGCCCGCGATGGCCGTGCTCGGGATGCTCTCCTTCGTGCAGGCGTGGAACGACTTCTTCTGGCCGATCATCGCGCTCACACAGGAGAATCCCACCGTGCAGGTCGCGCTCACCGGGCTCGGCCGCGGTTACGTACCCGATCAGGCGGTGGTCATGGCCGGTGCGCTGCTGGGCACCCTGCCGCTGCTGCTCGCCTTCACCCTCTTCGGCAGACAGATCGTCGGCGGCATCATGCAGGGCGCCGTCAAGGGCTGACCCTTCCGTCATCTCCTCCCCCTTTCCGACTTCCCCCACCCGGGAGCGCTTCCATGACCGTGAACTTCCCGCCCGGCTTCCTCTGGGGCGCCGCGACCGCCGCGTACCAGATCGAGGGCGCGGCACAGGAGGACGGCCGCACCCCCTCCATCTGGGACACCTTCTCCCGCACGCCCGGCAGGACCCTCGGCGGCGACACCGGCGATGTGGCCACCGACCACTACCACCGCCGCGCGGAGGACGTCCGGCTGATGGCCGAACTCGGCCTGGGCGCCTATCGCTTCTCCGTCTCCTGGCCCCGCGTGCAGCCCACCGGCCGCGGGCACGCCTGGCAGCCGGGCCTCGACTTCTACCGCGCGCTCGTCGACGATCTGCTCGACCGGGGCATCCGGCCCGTGCTGACCCTCTACCACTGGGACCTGCCGCAGGAGCTGGAGTCGGCGGGCGGCTGGCCCGAGCGCGGCACGGCGCACCGCTTCGCCGACTACGCGCACCTGGTCGCCGAGGCGCTGGGCGACCGGGTGGAGCTGTGGACGACCCTCAACGAGCCCTGGTGCAGCGCTTTTCTGGGCTACGGCTCGGGAGTGCACGCCCCGGGCCGCACGAACCCCGTGGCCGCCCTGCGCGCCGCCCACCACCTCAACCTGGCCCACGGCCTGGGCGCCCAGGCGCTGCGCGCGGCCCTGCCCTCGCGGGCCCAGGTCTCCGTGACGCTCAACCCGGCGGCCGTCAGGGCCCGCACGGACTCCCCCGAGGACCGGGACGCCCAGCGGCGGATCGACGCGCTCGCCACCCGTATCTTCACCGAGCCCATGCTCCGCGGCGCATACCCCGCGGATCTGCTCGCCGACACCGCGGGGCTCACCGACTGGTCCTTCGTGCACGACGGCGATCCGCACGTCATCCGGCACCCCCTCGACTCGCTGGGCATCAACTACTACGCACCTACAGTGGTATCAGCCGCCACTGACAACGCCCCGTCCCGCGAGGGCGGCCACGGCTCCGCCGACCACTCCCCCTGGCCCGGGGCCGAGCGCGTCACCTTCCACCGGCCGCCCGGCAAGCGGACGGCGATGGACTGGTCCGTCGACCCCACGGGCCTGCACGAGCTGCTGACGCGCTTCGCCCGCGAGTTCCCGGGGCTGCCGCTCATGGTCACCGAGAACGGCGCCGCGTACGACGACAAGCCCGACGGCGACGGCGTGGTGCACGACCCGGAGCGCATCGCGTATCTGCACGCCCATCTCGACGCCGTCCGGCGGGCGCTGGCCGACGGCGCGGACGTGCGCGGCTACTTCCTCTGGTCGCTGCTCGACAACTTCGAGTGGGCGTACGGCTACAGCAAGCGCTTCGGCGCGGTGTATGTCGACTACGCGACCCAGGCGCGCATCCCCAAGTCGAGCGCCCACTGGTACGCCCAGGTGGCGCGTACGGGGCAACTCCCGCCGTACTGACGGCCGTCGGCGCGGGGGGGGGGGGGGGGGGGGGGGGGGGGGGGGGGGGGGGGGGGGGGGGGGGGGGGGGGGGGGGGGGGGGGGGGGGGGGGGGGGGGGGGGG